>DOYB01000263.1 GCA_003518745.1 Selenomonas sp.
GATTACATACGGAAAGGCATCCTTCCTGTTTACCGGAGATATGATAAAGGAACAGGAGAAAACCCTGTTGGAACGTGGGACGGAGCTCAAAAGCACGGTACTCCAGGTTGGACATCACGGCTCCCATACCTCAAGCTCGGAGGAATTCGTTCATGCCGTTCACCCCGCATGGGCGGTTTTCAGTGTAGGGGCCGACAATACCTTCGGCCATCCCCGTCCGGAGGTGGTAAAGCGCTATCAGGAGGAAGGCTCGAGGATATGCAGGACAGACATGGATGGAGCCATTGTATTCTATACCGACGGTGAGCATATGCGGATGGAGAAATATCGTAAATAAAGACAAAAGCCGAAACCATGGGAAGATTTTGGCATGCTATCTATATGCCATAAAGTGCTGTTCTAGTCGAAGCATGAACCCCCGCCTCTATAGGCGGGGGTTCGTTCACTCGAAGGAGTGACAATCTGGAACCTCAATTGACTGAAATATTCGGTAAATATAAACTGACATAAAGGTTGATTTCTGGCGCTTGAGGATAATTGACCGGTGCAGGGTTGTTTATATCGTACAGTTTATGCAAATAGTGAGTCAATAGTGTACCGGCGTTACTGCATGCCGCAAAAAAAATTTCAATCAATCGGAATCAGGAAGGTTTTTTTTATTTTTTGTCAAATATAAGCTATCAGATTGGTTTTACATATTCTTATTACTTCGGTCGTTACATTTTGATATCATACTCGCTTGAGCTTTCTTTGATGGAGCGGTTCTGTCGCGGAAGTCCGGTGTGCTCTTTGAGCAGGGGATTGACGCGGGCGGCGGGCGAGGCGTTCGCATCACTTCAAGGGGAAGGCAAGCTTTGTGATTTTCACTGGCAAAATAATGTAAGGTGGCTTATTCAGAAAGGGGAAACAGCATGTCGAAGGTAATAGGTATTGATTTGGGGACAACAAACTACAGGGCAGTGTTGCTTTTTGTATGCGGGCGGCGACATCAAGCTCCGCGTAAAGATGTGCCTTTTCTGCGGCGGCTTTTGCCATATTGTTCATGTAGACCTTGAGCTCGTCCGTCATGGCGTTGACACAGGAAGCTAAATGTTCTATTTCGTCGCCTGTGTTTAGGTGGAGTTTTTTATCTATGTTTCCTGAGGCTATTTCACGTACACCCATTGAAAGCTCGTATATGGGATTCACAAAGTGAGCTGACATTCTCTTTCCCGATTTTATGAAAATGTATGTCAACAGGCCGAAGAAGACAAGAAAAACAGCCGCGCCGTAAGCAACCTGTTTTTCAAGTTCGGAAGCCTTGTCTTCAGAAAGCTTAAGCAGGGCTTTGTTAGTTTCAGTTTCAGGCTCGACGATTGAAGCTTTTGTTGTTCCGGTACACATACTCCATCCGGTCCTTTTTATCGGAGCGTAAGCAACATAATACTCGATACCGTTCAACTCGATTTCAATGACTTCGTGTTGGCCTTCAAGCATTGCGTTGGCCAGTGCCGCAAGCTCTTTATTTGAACCGGACCGCAAGTCTTTGTTCAGGTTGGCGGTCAAATCGGTGATGTAGTCTGACGTGTTTTTTTCCGTAGACATGATTATGCGGCCATTTTCATCAAGGACAAAGGCGAATTTGTTGGCATCATATTCTTTTCCTGCAAGCAAAACCTTGTCAAAATTTTCCCATGTAGCGAGGGTGCCTACAATGCCCATTTTCTCACCGGCGGGATTGCGGTACGGCATGGCGCAGTAAAATCCCAAATGATTTCTTTCCGTTAGTTCACTGACATTTGAAAAAGAAGTGCCGTCTTTTTTTATAGCTTCTTTATACCATTCGTTGTCAGATAAATTGGAATAGCGAGGGGGGACATATTGCGAAGCGACATGGTTTTCAACAGAAAGGACAAAATCATCTTTTGAAGCAATAAACGCGCTGGTAATGATAGAGCTTCCGTCAACTATCCTTATCATCAAGTCGCTGATATTGGCAATCATTCCGATTTGATAGTCGAGATTCCTTTTATCAATCTTAGGCGGATATTGAAGATACAGGGGAGAAGTGTCAAGCATGCGGGAGGCTTCAACGAAATCTAAGCTTATGGGCTGGTAAATTTCAGGATTTTTTTCGATTTTCTCAGCGGCTGCTCTGAGTCTCTTGGTTTCGTGTTCAAGGCTGCCGATACGTGAATCCATAGCTTTTGCTTGTGAAAGCGCGTATACCTTAAGAGCGTCTTTTTCCGAGTCAATCAAGAGTTCTGAGCTGTTGGTAAATGCCTCTCTGCCGATGCTGATTCCCATTTCCCATGCCGCATCGGTGATTGAGCTCACGGCGTAGTAGAATATGGCAATCATAATTATCATAATTGTCAGGGTTTGCAGCAGCACAAGGTTCGTCAGCTTATTTTTGAGAGATCTTTTTCCACCAAAAGTGATTTCATATATATACAGGCGTATTCTTTCAATTAGGCGCATATTTGCCCTTCTCCTCCAATTAGTAAGGCTATGTGATTCTCCATCATGATTATATCATATAGGCAAAAGTCTTTCCATACACAAGTAATTAAATCTGCAATATCGTCGATGCCTAATTATGCAAAAAACGCCTGCCACGCAATCGGGGCAGGCGTTTTGGGAAGAGTGAACAGGTCAGGTTCGTTGTATTCTGTCAATGACCTTGGCAAGCAGCTGGATATTGTCGTTTAGGACTCCCAGCCTGTTTTCCACACGTACCAGCAGGAACGCGGTCACCGCCATTGGAAATCCATAGTTACCCATGGCTGTAAGAAATTCCGTCATGTTAAAACCTCCCTTCCTCTCCATACATGCGGAAAGGAAGGGAGGTTTCACCCCTTTTGTCGAGAATATTATCTTTCAGCGTAGAGCATTTGAACAAAGGAATCCTCTGTAAGGTATCTCGGGTCGAAAGGTATGCATTTTAGTGTGTTGTAGATGGAGTCAGCAATTTGCTTGATTTTTTCCCATGGATGCTTAAGCCTATTGATAAACCTTCTGGCATCCTTGGGCTGCATTCCATTCACAATCATAAACACATAAAATATCGCGGCCAGAGCTATAGGGCTTTTCATTGTTTCAGGCGTATCGCTGCCCAGGATGCAGTAGTCTATGTAGAGTCCTTTCAGCAGTGAGCGGCTGTAGATACCTATACCTGAAGCCCTTCCCATGTCATCCAGTACCTTGGCAACTGTATCAAAACCCTCGGGCAGGGGGTGTGAATCCCTTTCGACCGGTTCGGGATACTGCCGAAAGGGCAGGACATTAAGCTGGGCGTATTCGGTCATAATGCGTATGAGCTGTCTGACTGAAGCTGCCTCGCGAAGGAAGAAGTCCTCCAGTCCGGCTTCCGGCTGCTGATAGCGGAACAGTTCATACTGCCGCATGACCTCGCGCTTTATACGTTCCTGAAGCTTATGGCTTGCGGGAATTGTTGTGATGTAGTTGAGCAGCATCACGCCGCCGCTGTGTACGTGCCCCATGAAGATGGTTTTCCTGTAATCCGTAATGTAGGATTCGGGTACGGGAAGCTCCAGATTTTCATCGGTGAAAATGTCCCTGCAGATTACCACATCCCCATCGACGCTTTCAATGGAAAAAACAGTGAATCGAGCCTTGAGCAGATCACGCAGGATGCTTGCGTCTGTGAAGGAGAGCCTATTATGTTCATGTTTGTAGTAGTTTTCCAAGGGATTCAGATCCGAATCCAACAGGTGGTAGTCGAAAAGGAAATAATCCCAGAAGCCATAGAAGAAATCTTCGCGCTCCTGACTGTCCGCGGTGTCCTGTGGGTCAAAATCCTGTCCGCCGTACATGACTATAGCTCTGGTGAAATCAACTAAGTATTTACCTGTGTGGTAATAGTCTCCAAGTGTATTCAGCAGGGTGTCAAGGCACTCATTAAGCTGCTGCATATCTTCAGGCTGAAGCATATCCTTATGTTCAAGGACACTGTAAAAATCGTCCTTTTCCTGTGGCTTGGGCAAAAGGAACATATTTGCCGCAAAAAAGGATTCACGAGCTTCGGTCAGACGCTCCAGCAGGTATTCAGCGTCCTTTTCATAGAATTTGCAAAAGCTTTCCAAAACATTGAAGAAGAAGTCGAGCTCGGCAACCAATTCAGGTGTTTTTAAGTGCTTACGGGATGCTATGAAACGTCGGAACATTTCACGGTAGTCACCAATGGAAACAAAATCCCAAGTGTCCAGCTTCCATTCTGCCGCGACAGTAAGCAGGAGAGACAGGGCATGCCACTGATGCTTCAGTTCATCATCATCCGCGCCCTTCCAAGCATTACGCCGGAGAAAACGCTCCGTGATATCCTTGGGAAACAGGAAGGGAGTACCTTTGGGCTTATTCTTATAAAATAAGCTCATTGACTCGTATACATTCTGCATAGAAAATATTTCCTCAGCCTTTATATTCTGCTGCCAGCTTCTTGAAGAGTGGCAGGGATTTTTCTATGGTTTCAGTTTTTATGCAGTATGCTGCGCGGAAGTATCCGGGGCACCCGAAATCCGCGCCCGGAACCAGGAGCAGATCGTATTTCTTAGCCCTTTCGCAGAAAGCTCCATCGTCTTCCTCCAAAGCCTTCGGGAAAAGGTAAAAAGCCCCCTGAGGCTTTACGCAGGTGAAACCGGCATCGATAAGTCCCTGATAAAGAAGCTGTCCATTCTTTTCATATATGCTGATGTCAGAGGGCTTTCCCGCGCAGCGGGCGACTACCAACTGCCAGAGGGAAGGGGCATTGACGTGGGTCAGTACACGGGCAGCGCCGGCGATGGCTCCGTAAACTCTTCCAAAGTCAGCGATTTCGTCAGGGACGACGATGTACCCTATACGTTCTCCCGGAAGAGAGAAGGATTTGCTGTAGGAATAGCATACTAAGGTGTTGTCGTAATATTTTGTGACGTAGGGAACATCATAGCCCTCATAGGCGATTTCACGGTAGGGCTCATCGGATATGATGAAGATGGGGTGGCCGTACTCCTTCGACTTATGATTGAGTATGTCTGCCAGATGACGGATTGTTTCCTCAGAGTAAACCGCGCCACTGGGGTTATTGGGGGAATTCACGATAACGGCCTTGGTGTGGGGTGTAAGGCGTTCCTCCAAAGCGGAGAAATCAATCTGGAAATCTTCGGTTCTTGCGGGAACAACCACCAGTTTTCCTCCTACGGATTCAACGAAGCAGCGATATTCCGGGAAAAATGGCGCAAATGCGATAAACTCATCTTCGGCCTCGCAAAGAGCCTTGAAGCAGATTGTTATGGCGGCTGCCGCGCCGGCGGTCATAAAGAGATTCTTTCCTTCAAAATTTGTGCCAAACCTTTTATTGATGCTCTTTGCCAGGATCTCGCGGACACTGGGATTACCAGGGGCAATCGTGTAACCGTGGATTTCGCTGGGCTCGGTGTTCATAAGGATATCTACCGCGGCCTGCTTTACGAATTCCGGTGTGGGAACATTGGGGTTGCCGAGGCTGAAATCAAAAATATTTTCTTCGCCAACCTCTGCGGCCCTCTTGCGGCCGAATTCAAATATGGTACGAATCGTGGACTTCCTGGTTCCTAACTCATGCATTTTTTCTGATACCATCGTATATCACCTGATTCTCTCTATTCAAAAATAACAACATAATTCACTATACCACAAAGGAGGAACAAGAGTAAAGCTCATTTGCAAGCATATGAAACGCCCATGATTTGGCGCAAAATAACAGCAGGCACCGATATGAGCTCGATGACTGCTGCTGTTTTTTCACTATTCGGCACACCGGTTATTCCGCAGCCTGCTCTGCGACGGGGCCCGCAGGCTTGTAATCCTTAGCCCAGACCTGAGCCATGAGATCCTCATAGATTTCCTCCAGATGCTCCACAAGAATTCTGAGCATGAGCTGAACCATCTTGCTGTCAAAGGTCTCATCCACGAAGGGAAGGCAGATGTCCAGATAAATTGAGCCATTCTGGGAAAGATAGTACTTGAAGATCTTGTAGCGCGAGTTGAGATCGTTCAGGTATTCCTCCAGTTTCTGGATCTTGCTTTTAGCAATGCCGCTGGCAACCTGGGTGCGGATTATGGTGAAGACGCTGGTGTCAATGAAAATGGCCATGGGCAGGAGCTGTCCCCTGGCTTCGATGCGGGAGCGGAAAACAACGGTATTGTAATCGTCATCAATGGTTTCTGTGCTGAACACGTTGATATCGTTGTCCATTATAAAATCACGGAATTTCAATGCCTTTTCGTTGTTTTCAACACCGCCCGTTTTCTTTTTTTTCGCCGGCATATCGCATTTCCTCCTTGTGACTTGATGTTAATATCTTTAACTTCTACATTCCACGGAAAAATCCTGCTATGTATACTCGCGTTCGGAAAAATTTACAAAAACGAGATTCTTTCCGGACGCTGTATGTACGGATCCGTAAACATTTACCTGCGCTTCGCATCGCTTGGTAAAAATCAACGGTCTCCAGTATAGTTTTTAGTCATATGGAAAATTGTGAATCTTTTTTCTGGTTGCGGCAATGACGCGTTTTATGGTAGTATATGGTGTGAAAATTGTCTGAAAAAGAAAGGGGATTCTCTATGTATCGATTGCTTTGTTCGCTTCTGCTTGCCTTTTTCTGTTTGGCTGCTCCTTCTGTTGGTGACGCGGCGGCTTTCCGTGTTGGGGATGAGGGAGAACCGATAAAGGAGATTCAGCAGGCTTTGGTTGATTCCGGCTATGATGTCACTGTGGATGGTGCCTTCGGGCCGGCAACAGAAGCGGCATTGCGAAAATATCAGCAGGATAATGGTCTGGAAGTGGACGGGCTCGCGGGGCCTGTGGTGTATGAGAATCTTGTTGGAAGAGAATTCCCTGAAATCAGCCGTGGATTTATGGGGTATGGCCGCCGCATTGTCGGTACGGCGCTTCAGTACATGGGAGTCCCGTACGTATATGGCGGCTCCAGCCCAAGCGGATTTGACTGCTCAGGCTTTGTGCAGTTCGTATATGCTCAGGCCGGCATAAGCCTTCCGCGTACTGCCGATATACAGTATGAGGTGGGAACCCCCATTGATAAGAGTGAGCTTCAGGCCGGAGATTTGGTGTTTTTTGCCGGGGATTATGTGAATGTTTCACATGTTGGTATATACCTTCAGGATGGTGAGTTCATTCACGCTTCGACCACCTATGGTATAGCAATAGATTCCCTTTACAGGGATTATCGGGTAGAGCATTACGTGGGAGCACGTCGCATTTGAGTGTGGTGATTGTTATATGATCGTTCTGTTTCTTGCGGTTATCTGTCTTGTGCTCCTGGCACTTCTTTATCACTACATGCCCAGCCGCAAGGTGTTCTACTTCTTTACCATTTCACTGGTGCTGACAGCATGTGTCGCGTACTTTGCCAATCAGGTGAGGACAGAGGAACCTGTTCTGACTGAAGCGGAAAAGTATGAGATACAGATTCAGCAGAAGATTTTCATGGACTGGTATGCTTTATATCAGAAGAAAATAGATCAGCTTGACAGGCACTGGCAGTGGTACCACGCCATAGCGGAGGATTTTCAGGAAGGAAGCATAGACCTGCAGACGGCATATTTGAGGCTTAAGCAGCTGGAGGAGGATTCCCGGCTGCTTAGAGATCAGGTTCGCGAAATGGCGCCTCCTGAGGCGATGCATGATCCCTGCTACGATCTCATGATCGAGATAATCAAGAAAACCAATGTTTATGCTGAGGCTCAGCTTCGGACAATCATATTGAGCAGGGCGGTAATCGATCCTGTCCACCTCCAGACGGATGACCCTGCGGAGCAGAGGCAAAGCCTGAGGGATGTTATGATTAAGGAATCCCCGGTGGGTCTTTTCACCGCGAATGAGATTTCACAGATAAGGAATTATCTGACTATACCTGAAACAACAATATCGCAAAATGAAAGCAGCCCCGTCAGTTGATGGGACTGCTTCTTTTTAATAAAAAACTCCCCAAGAAGGGGAGCTCATAATACCTTATTCACACTCTGTGGATTCGAAGCCCGCACGGATGAAAAGTGTGTAGAAAATCTCCTTCAAGCTCATGTCAGAACGCCTCCCTTTCGTATTGCCGATCCTTAATTACAAGTTGATTATAGCGTTCTGTGACACATTAAACAATGCCTGTTACGGTATGTAATATATACACTTTTAGCATAGCTTTAGGGAAACCTTCATATTACCTTTTCGAGCCTCAGAAGCGCCTTCTTCTTGTCCAAGCCTGCCGCATATCCAGTAAGGCTTCCGTCTGCGCCTATAACCCGATGGCAAGGAATAATCAGGGCAATAGGATTATGACCGACAGCTCCGCCAACTGCCTGGGCGGACATTCGCTCCAGTCCCTGCTGTAAGG
>DOYB01000049.1 GCA_003518745.1 Selenomonas sp.
TTGAGCAGGTCGTCTTCTGTTTCCAGAATCTTGCCCTTCAGGGATTCGATTTTTTTCTGGTAGTCCACAGCTTGCCACCTCCAATCGCACAGTTTTCCCAAGGACTTTTTTAATCAATTGCTCGAAGATTTCGGCTTTGCTTGCTGTTCCGAACATTCGAGCTGTTTTTGTTTCCTTCTTGCGGGGCATGGTTAGTCACCCTTTATGCAGGCAATATCCGCCATTTCCTTAAACCGTCTGAGGATTATTTCCCCATCGTTCAATCTGAGAATACGTCGCACACACAACTCCAAGTTTTCGTCATTGATTTGCCTTGTTGCCGTTGCCAGCAATATGGCAATGTCAGTTTCAGCATCTGACTGTTTTCGTTCTGCCAGCAATCTGGCGTTAAGCTCCTGGGCCTGCTTTAGTTCCCCGGCAATCTCCTCGGCCATCTGAGCGTATTTGTCACGCTCCCGGATAGCATCACCGCCGCGTTTATCCAGCTTTTCCAGCGCATCTTGCAGATTTTCAAAATCAAGATTTGCTTTTCTGGCTTGAGCTTTTGCTTTAGCTGCTTCGTCTTTGAGTTGGGCAATATATTCAGGGTCGGCAGGGGTTTCTACTACCGTGGGGTTGTCCTTTAAGTCCTGAATCTCCTTGGCCTGAGCATCACATTGATTTCTGAGTGTCTCGTTTGACCTTTCAACCTGCTCAGCTCTTAGTTCCGCACGTCGTTTGTCATTAGCTGCGGCAAAGGCTTCATTCTTTGCTTGCTCGGCCTTACTTTTCCATTCTTTGATTTCTTTACGAAGGTTTTTGATGGTCATGTCTGCAACAGGATTACCCTCTGCTTCTTTTTCCTCCATGAATTTTTCGGTGTCTGCCGCGGGGAGGGATAAAAGTTCCATCATTTGAGATGGATTTAAATGCGACGACATCGTCGCTTCGCCAAATCTTTCAGCACATTTCATAAACCTTTGCGCTGTGCGAATGGTGAAATTCACATTGTCTTTCAGCCACTTTTCCCAGGTGTCACCTTCAGCGACTTGCTTCTTTGCTTCAATCAGCCTTTTGCCGATTTCGATAATGCTCCACGATGCCTGTTGGCTGTAGTAGCGTATCTCTGTGGCAAGCTGGTCAAGCGCTACAACCTCGTTCATCTTTCAACCTCCTCCGGCAACTTTGGCATCGTCATATCCCAGAATTCTTTGAGCATTGCCAGTTTCTGCTTCACGGCCTTGTAAATATTGTGATAATCGACACCATCGGCAATGCCCTGCTTGATAACCTCCCCTGCGTACATGTTGGCCTGGTTCAGTTTATCCATCTGCATGGATGTAGCTTCATCGCGTTCGCCTTCAGCAAGTCCGACTGTACGATTTAAGAGCCGATTGTAATCCGTGTAGTAGAACTTGGCATTTTTACTGCCATTCTGTTCTGCATATGTCACAAGCTCCTTAATTGCATCATGGAAGCTGAGTTGCCCGGAAATATTCATCTTGCGTTTTCTCTGCCAGTCTTCCGATAAGAGCTGCTTCAGTTTCTTTTCACCACGCCTAAACCTATCCGTATACTCGTTGATAAATAACAGCCGTGTTGTTTCGTCAGGTGTCAGCTCTACCGCAACTGCATCACACCCGCTACGGGATAAGCGATACCAAAGAACATCCCCTTTTTTCTTGACGGGAATAAACTTGTTATCCGTGTCTTGCCCATTATCTCTGAGAATATCAACCATGTGATTGATTCCGGTCAGTAAAGCATCATGCTCAAGACCAATCAGAGGAGCCACCTTGCGGGAGTCCATATAAACCTGATTGTTGTAGATGATTATATTCATGTATTCTCCTTTCGCCTAACTTAATCTGAATTAAGAAAACTTAATCCTCATTGCAAAAAAAATACACTGGAATGTCATTGGATGGAATGTCTAAAATCCGCGACATATGCAAGATTTCATCGTTCTTAAAAGCAACCCTGCCTTTAAGCTTTTGTGTCAATGTTATTGCCGAAATCCCCATTTGAGTGGCCAGAGCTGTCTGCGAACCAAGTTTTTCAACAATTCTGCCTTTCAGCTTGTTGTAATTAAATTGTGCCCCCATTTTTTCACCTCCTTCCCCTTTAGTCAAACTTAACACTAGGCTTATGATACTATAGTGTTTAGCCGATGTCAATAAGAAAAACTATAGATTTTATGTGATATACTATAAAATCTTTGTCTTTTCCTTTAGGCTATGTTAATATAGAAGGGAAAAGGAGGTGCCGCACTATGGGAAAAAGCTATGAACCCCCAATATCTAATGTGGCTGAGCGCTTAAAAGAGGCTATGGGCCTTAGAAATGTTACCGCAGCAGATTTAAGCCGAACAACTAACATAACTACTGCGTCGCTATCTCATTATCTGAATGGTCGATATGTTCCAAAACAAGACAAGCTTTACTTGTTATCAAAGCAATTACGTGTCAGCCCCGCATGGTTAATGGGTTTTGATGTCCCCATGGAAATGTCTATTTTTGATAGATTAAAACAAAAGAAAATGTATGAAACTGATGGTACACCTCTAAATAAGTTAGTATCTTCTGATAAAGAATTGACACGTGCAGAATGGTTTAATGTATTGCACAAACAGGCTGAGAAAATACGCGATTTAGCAGACCAATTAGAAGAAACGGAAGAATTATGCAAAAATATTCTCCATGATTCCAGTGTTGATAGTGTTGAAGACCGAAAGCTTATTGATAGTTTCCATAAGCTCTCACCTGACAGGCAGGCAACGGTACTAAGTAATATCGAATTTCTTTTATCGCAACAAGAAGAACAGCGTGCGCAACAGCTTGCCCCTAATACTCCTGAACAGGAGGAGGAGGTGACCCTATAATGTTTACCCATACAACCCCCAGCCAGGCTGCTGTATATTGTCGGGTGTCCTCGGAGGCACAGCAGGAAAGGCAGACCATTGAGAATCAGATAGACTTCGCCCGGAAATACTGCGACCTCAACAACATAGAGATAACAGAGATTTACAAGGATGACGGCATCACGGGCACCTTGCCGCTGGGAGACCGCCCTGCCGGGAGCCAGCTCCTGCGGGATGCCCAGGATGGGAAGTTCAAGCTCCTGCTGATTTTCAAGCTTGACCGTCTGGGCCGCAGCACCCGGGTAATACTGAACGCGGTCCATGACCTCGACGGCCTGGGCGTGCTGGTGCGCTCCATGACAGAGCCCTTCGATACCAGCAACCCTTCCGGCAAATTCCTGCTGACCATCCTCGCCGGCGTCGCGGATCTGGAACGTTCCAACATCCTCCAGCGCATGGACATGGGCGCCATGCGGGCAGCAAAGGAAGGCAAATGGCTCGGCGGGATAGTCCCCTATGGCTATATCAAAGGTGATGACGGCTTCCTGCAAGTCAACAATGAGCCCATCCCGGGCTTTGACTTGTCTGAGCCTGATGTGTTGCGCATGATATTTGATATGTGTGCCAACGAGGGCGCTACCTCAATCCAGATATCTGACCACCTGAACGCCCTGAGGATCCCCCCGGCCTGGGTGGCCCATAACCTGGGCGGCAAGCGCCGAAACAATACCAGGGGCACCTGGGGCAGCAGCCGTATCCTGAGAATCCTGAGGTCAAGCACCTACTATGGTATCCACGAATACGGAAAGCGCACAAAAAAAGACCGGGAGACCATAACAAGGCCTGTCCCGGCGATAGTAGATTATGCAGTTTGGAGGAGAGCTCAGGCCGTGGTAAAAGGGAATCAGATTGACGCCATACGAAACGCAAAACATAAGTACCTGCTGAAGTCCATCGTCAAATGCGAGTCATGCGGGGCCACATATCGGGGCAACCCGGCGGGCCGGAAATCTACAGGTGGTTATTACAGCTGTGGCGGCAGGTCCAACTGGCGCAGGATGGGCAGGACAGAAAAATGCCAGGCCATGAGCATCAGCATGACCTGGCTGGACGATTTTGTCTGGAATGACTGCCTGCGATTTATTAATGATCCGGGGCTGGTGGTGGCCTCCATCGAAGAATCCGAAGCTGACAAGGAAGCAGACCTGCAGACAGAAGCCTTGCTTGAGAGCCGCCTGGCGGAGCTTGATGCAGACAAGGAGAGGATGTTGGATCTCTACCGGCAGAAAATCATATCCATGGATGACGTTGCGGGCCAGATGGAGAAAATAAAAAAGGACCGCGAGACGGTCCAGGCTGAGCTTGATGAACTGAAAGCGAAGCACAATAATGACCAGTTCTTCGGTGCCAAGGA
>DOYB01000037.1 GCA_003518745.1 Selenomonas sp.
CCCCGCCCCCAAGGGGGCGGACATAGCAGGTGCGTCATACATCCTGTCAATTTTCACGGATTCAAGTCCTACCTATTATATTACTGGTATCCTTAATAAGTCAAGACCAGCCCGGCACAAGCCGGTAGCAGCAGTTCAGTTTATGTGATAGAATGTGTGTGGCCTCTATTGTTCGTTGTGAAAGGAGTTTATGAATGATATTTGACAATCATATGCACACTGAATTTTCCTTTGATTCAGAGATGAAAGTAAAGGATGCAATAGCCAAAGCCGATAAGCTCGGAATGGGGATTGTTTTTACGGAGCATTTCGATTATGACTATCCCGGAGAGGAGGACTTCACTTTTCCCCCTGAGGCATATATGGAAGCCTATTCCCCATTTCGCTGCGACCGTCTGAGATTAGGCGTCGAGATAGGTATGACAAAGGCATCAAGAGAAGCTAACAAGCAGTTCATCAATAAAGCGCCCTTTGACCTGGTCATTGGCTCAATACATTTGCTGAATGGAAGGGACATATACTTTCCGGATTTCTATCGGAACAGAAGCAAAGAGGAGGTATACCGTACCTACTTCACCGCCATGGCAGAGGAAGCCGCGGTGCAGGATATTGACGTTCTTGGCCATATTGACTACATGGCCCGCTATGCGCCATATGCCGAACCAAAGCTGGATTACACATGCTTCAAAGAAGAAATCGATGAGGTTTTGCGAATTATTCTGGATCGGGGAATAGTAATGGAGCTAAACAGCCGCAGGCTCGGTGACAGGCAGGCGCTTGAGGAATTGACACCTATCTATAGCCGCTATAGGGATATGGGCGGGAAATATGTGACCATAGGCTCTGATGCCCATACCGCGGACGCGATTGGCGCGAATTTCAATACCGCATTGGATTTCATCGAAACTGTGGGACTGCGGCAGGTCACCTTCTGCGAACGTAAGCTGCAGATTGTTGCCCCCTGATGGAATTTCTCCGGCATAATAGTAGCAAAATTACAAAATAGCTTGCGTTTCGCCATGGAAACGAATAAAATAATAGTAGTATTGCAAAGGAGGACAGAAAAATGAAGCATATCACAACAGTAAACAAGCCCACCATGCAAAAGACCCTTAAAACCGGCGGTTGCGGCGAATGCCAGGCATCCTGCCAGTCGGCCTGCAAGACATCCTGCACTGTGGGCAATCAGGTTTGCGAAAGCAAGAAGAAATAAGTTGAACTAAGAGAGCCTCCTCATAATCGAGGAGGCTCTCATTTCTGGGAGAATGTATGGATAAAAGGATTCACAAATTTGAACAAAACGGCACCTATATCCTGCTGGATATCAACAGCGGAGCCGTTCATGCAATAGATTCCATGATATATGATATCATGGACATTTTCTGTGGGACAAACGATGATGATGTGGTATCGGAGCTTGGAAACAAATATGATGAGATTGAGCTTCGTGAGGCCCTGTCAGAGCTCCATGAGCTGATGGAAGCCGGAGAACTCTTCGCTCCCGATATAAAGGTGCCCCCCACCTTCAGACAGGAAGGCGTGGTAAAGTCACTGTGCCTGATGGTGGCTCAGGACTGCAACCTTCGCTGCAAATACTGTTTTGGTGATGGCGGCAGCTATGGTGGCAAGCGGGCTATCATGAGCGAAGAGGTAGGCCGCGCCGCAGTGGACTACATCATCGAGCATTCCGGAAACCGCAAGCATTGCGAGATAGACTTTTTCGGCGGAGAGCCGCTTATGAACTTCAAGACCGTCAAGGCCGTGACAGAATATGTGCGTCAACGAGAAAAGGAAACGGGAAAGCTTTTCAAGCTCACCCTTACCACCAATGGCATGCTTCTTAACGATGAGGCCATTAAGTGGCTGAACGATAATAGCATCTCCCTTGTACTTAGTCTTGACGGCAGGAAGGAGACACATGACAACATGCGTCCCGATGCCGGAGGACATGGTACCTACGACAGGGTGCTGAAGAACTTCAAAGCTCTTGTGGATTCTCGCAATGGACAGGACTACTATCTCAGGGGAACATATACCAAGGAAAATATGGACTTTACCAAGGACGTATTGGATATCCATGACAAGGGCTTTGATGTCCTTTCTGTAGAGCCTGTAGTACTGAAGGACTCTCCCCTTGGCTTTACCGACGAGGACATGCCTCGCATCCGTGAGGAGTACGACCGACTGACTGAGGCCTATCTCAAAAGGCACAGAGAAGGCAACGGCTTCTTCTTTTTCCACTTCAACATGGATCTTTCAAACGGCCCCTGTGTCGCGAAGCGTCTGGCTGGCTGCGGCGCGGGGCATGAATACTATGCCGTGGCGGAAAACGGCGACCTGTATCCCTGCCATCAATTCGTTGGGCGGGAGGGTTACAAGCTTGGAGATGTATATAATGGCGTTAAAAACCATGAGCTTCCTCAATACTTTAGGGAATCCCATGTACTGAACAAGGAAAAATGCCGTGACTGCTGGGCAAGATTCTTCTGCAGCGGTGGATGTCACGCAAATGCGGAGCTGTTCCACGGAGATATCAGGAAGCCTTATGAAATTGGGTGCGAGATACAAAAAAAGCGTCTTGAGTGCGCCATTTTGGTACAGGCTCTTATGACACTGGAAAATATGGAAAAATAATAGAACCGGACATACCCTGCCACCTGCCTTGAATTTATTTTTACGAGGGAGTGTTTGACTAATGTTGGATTTTGAATACGGTGTTACGCCAAAGATCCTTGCAGTTGATGACGCTGAATTGAATCTTGTGGTGCTTCAGCGCATCATTGGAGATGGCGCAGATTTGACCTGCGTTGATTCAGGTCAGGCAGCCCTCGACTATTTGAGCAAGCATACGGTTGACCTTGTACTGCTTGACATCAATATGCCGGGAATGGGCGGTTTTGAAGTTCTGGCGCGGATGAAATCCCAACCTGAGCTGAAGGATATTCCCGTCATCATTCTTACGGCTGAGGTAGCACCTGAAACGGAAATGGAGGGCTTCACCGCCGGCGCGGTTGATTTCGTGAAAAAACCTTTTATTCCTAAGGTAGTGCTTCTTCGCATAAAGCGTGTCCTGGAATACGAGCATCTTCAAAAGAACCTCATGTATGAGGTAAAGCGTCAAACCAGATTGGCAGAAGAACGCCTCCGTACCAGCGAACGTCTGTTCGAGGAAACGGTAATCGCGCTGGCAAGAGCCATTGATGCCAAGGACAAATACACCAGCGGTCATTCACAGCGTGTGGCCGGATACTCAAGGGAAATTGCCAAACGTGCCGGCAAATCCGAGGATGAGCAGAAGGCCATTTACTATATGGGGCTTCTCCATGATGTGGGAAAAATCGGCATCCCCCTTGAAATAATCAACAAAACCTCCGGACTTACCGACGAGGAATACAAGACCATCAAAACCCATACCGTCATAGGCTCCGGTATACTTGAATCTATAGAGCAGTTCCCCGAGCTGCTGATCGGCGCCCGATCTCACCATGAACGCTATGACGGCAAGGGATATCCGGATGGGCTTATGGGAAATGCCATACCTGAAGCGGCGCGTATAATAGCCGTAGCTGACGCCTATGATGCCATGACCTCTAAGCGCAGCTACCGCAGCATCCTTTCTCAGGCTACCGTGCGGGCAGAAATAGAACGTGGCCGCGGTCGTCAGTTCGATCCACACTTTGCGAACATAATGATGAAGATGATGGATGAGGATGTGGAATTCAGGCTCAGAGGCACCGAAGCTCCTACAGCAGAATACTGGAAGAATTTGATCAAAGGTGAAAGTTCTCTTATGAATCAAAAGAAGGAGAAGCTCATGGATATTGAGCTTGGCCTTCAATATAGCGGTGGTCAAGAGGCGCTTTTCAAAGAACTTCTCAAGGTTTTCTGCAAAATGAAGGCTGACAAGTGGCCTGCCATGAGAAAGGCCTACGCGAATGGCGACTGGGATTCCTATGAGACCTTCGCCAATACCATGAAATCCACCTCACTGACAGTCGGTGGACGGCGTCTTTCAGAGGCCGCGAAGAAAATGGAATCGGCATGCAAGGCCTATATCGCCCCTGCATTTGGGGAAGGAAATAAAGCTGATTCTCTTAAATACATTCAGGATAATCATGAATCCCTTATGAAACTATGTGATGATTTCATCGCCGAAGCAGAAGAATGGCTGAATGAAGAAATCTCCAAGGATTGAAGGTATATGTATGACTAAGAGGATAAAGGACAATCTCACGGAGCTGCAAAAGCAGATAATCCGTTTCTATCACCACAATACCTTTCTTGACTATATCCATGTTGAAATAGTACCTACAAATGACGGACAGGTAAGACTTGAGCTTTCCGCGGATGAACCCCATATGAACCTTTATGGAATCGTTCATGGCGGAGTCCTTATGACCATGGCTGATACTGCTATGGGCGCAGCATGTATGGTATACAACAAAAAGGTTGTCACAATAAGTTTGAGCATGGAATTCATGCATGCTGTTCCCCTCACTCAGCGCATCCTCACTTCCGCGACGGTGCTCCATAACGGCACCCGCACAATGACCTGTGAATGCGGCATACTAAGCGAGGAAGGAAAGCTTTTTGCCAAGGCCCATGCCACCTTTTATGTGATAGGGAAATTCATAGATACAGAAGAAGCTGAAGAAGAAAAATGATTGTATTGGGAGTGTCATAATTCTTGTTGACTGCGGATGTTTTCGTCAATATTCCGGTAAAGAGCATTTCAAAGGCATATACCTATGCTGTACCTGATAATCTTGCCTTCCTGAGCATCGGCTGGAGGGTTTTCGTCCCCTTCGGCGGACGCAAGCTGGAGGGTTTCGTGCTTTCTGTATCGGAACGGGCAGAAAGCACTGTGCCCCTTAAGGACATTATAGGTACTGTGGACGATGAGGCATGGTTCTCACCGGAAATGATTGCCCTTTCAATGCAGGCATCTGAATTCTATCTGTGCTCTCCGGCAGAAATCATGCGTCTTTTCATGCCCGGAAAGAGCGGACTGAAGCTATTCACAAGCTATGCGGCAGATGCTGCCAAGAGCGACCATACAATATTGCAGGCCAAGCCATACATGCAGGTGTATGGCTATCTTTTACGTGAGGGCGCAAAGTCCGGAAGCGAGATTAAGCGGGCATTGCCCGAGCGTTCTGAGGATCTGGAAAATATCATGGAACGGCTCCTGCACTACAAACTCATAGTCAAGGAATATAATGCCAGGAAACGCGCCAGTGAGCTATATGAGCGATTCCTCGTAGGCTCCTCCCCCATTACAGAAGAAATTTTAGCCGATTTCAAAAGAAAAAAGGCTCAAAGGCATTTACTTGAACTCCTGAGGGAAAAATCTGAAATATCCTTTTCGGAACTAAAGGAACTGAAGATATCCGCAGCCACCGCAAAGGCTGTGGCAGAAACAGGTCTCGCGAAAATCCAGAGCCGAAGAATTCTCAGGGACAGCTACAGGGACGTGGCATCGCAAAAGAAAGATATAGCCCTCACAAATGAGCAGCAGGCCGCCTGTGACAGCGTCCTGCCGTACATTGAACAGGGTGAATACCATGCATTCCTGCTTCATGGAGTAACAGGCAGCGGTAAGACTCAGGTTTACATGGAGCTGACTGAGGCGGTACGCCGACAAGGGCGCAATGTCATTGTGCTAGTGCCTGAAATCGCCCTCACAGGTCAGCTTGTAATGAACTTCAAGTCCAGATTTTCAGAAGACATAATAGTCATCCACAGCCGGCTTTCCGTTTCAGAGCGAAACGATGCCGCCCTGCGGGTGAGGCAGAATGAAGCCGGCATCATCATAGGAGCCCGTTCAGCGCTCTTTGTACCTGCTAAGAATATAGGCCTGATTGTTCTTGATGAAGAACAGGATATGTCCTACAAGCAGGATGAATCCCCACGCTATCATGCCAGAGTCATAGCCGAATTCATGGCAAAGCTCCACAATGCGGTGCTTGTTCTCGGAAGCGCTACGCCCTCAATGGAAAGCTACTACAGGGCACAGCAGGGGGAGTTTACCCTTCTTTCTATGCCGCATCGCATAGGCGATAAGCCCCTGCCTCATATACAAGCAATAGATATGCGGCAGGAGTTCAAGCGCGGTAACCGGCATATCCTTTCAGGAGACCTGAAAGCTCTCATAGAGAAAACCGTATCCCAAGGGCAGCAGATGATTATAATGCTGAACCGAAGAGGATATTCTACCTTCGTCATGTGCCGAACCTGTGGAACAGTGCTTAAATGCAAGCAATGCGGTCTCCCCCTTGTCTACCATCGGAATGGGAAGCTGCTCTGTCATCACTGCGATATAAGGGAAACCGTGCCGGATATATGTCCCAATTGCGGAAGTCACTATATCAAGTTCTTTGGGTCCGGTACTGAAAAGCTGGAGCAGGAATTGAAGGAAGCCGTCCCTACAGCCAAGGTGCTTCGCATGGATCGGGACACAACAACCGGAAAATTCGCGCACCAGGAAATTCTTGAAAAATTCCGAAGCGGAAGCTATGACATTCTGATGGGAACCCAGATGGTTGCCAAGGGTCATGATATCCCAAACGTAATGGCCGTGGGTATCATCAGCGCGGATTCCAGTCTCAACATGCCGGATTTTAGAGCATCGGAACGCTGCTTCATGCTCATAACTCAAACTGCCGGACGAGCAGGCAGATATTCCGGTCAAGGTTCTGTTCAAGACGAAGCTGCCGCGGGAGAGGTCATAGTTCAAGCCTATCAGCCACAGCACTATGCCGTAGCATGCGGAATAAGGCAGGATTATGAGAGCTTTTACAAACAGGAGCTTTCCATTAGGAAACAGCTTTCCTACCCTCCCTTCAGCCGTTTGGTGAAGCTCCTGTTTCAAAACGAGGATGAAAAAAAGGCGCGGGAAAACGCGGCTGAACTTGTGCAGCTATTCCGGAGGCAATTCCCGCAGGCTAAGGAACACCAGATAATCGGCCCCTCCCCTGCCGTTATATCCCAGTTCTGCGGAATTTACCGTTTCGTAGTACTAATAAAGACGAGGGAAATCGAGTCCGTTATACAATTTCTTAAGACAATGGGAATGCACCTTCGTACGGATGTTGCCATTGATATTGATCCGATTTCTATGATGTAGGGTAGCTAAATAATTGAATATGTTGTAGAATGAATTTCGCAGCATTAAAAAGCAGAATCATATAGAAGGGGTGTGAGACTTTGATAAGACTGTCTCATATAAAGAAAACCTATGATAGCCCTTCAGGGCCTGTTGAGGCTCTCAAGGGAATTGACCTTCATATTGAAAAGGGCGAGATATACGGAATCATAGGACTCAGCGGCGCGGGCAAATCAACCCTCGTCCGCTGCATAAATATGCTGGAACGTCCCACTGAAGGCCAGGTTCTAGTTGATGGCAAGGACCTTACCGCCATGAATGACAGTGAACTTCGTGAGGTGCGTAAGGATATTGGCATGATTTTCCAGCACTTCAATCTTCTGTCTTCCGCCACGGTTTACGATAATATCGCATTTCCCCTGCGGCTTGCAAAAGTCAGTGAGGATAAGATTCGAGCCAAGGTCGAGGAGCTTCTGGATGTGGTTGGACTCTCTGACAAGGAAAAGCAATATCCATCACAGCTTTCAGGCGGCCAGAAACAACGCGTGGGCATTGCAAGAGCACTTGCCAGCAACCCCAAAGTGCTGCTTTGCGATGAGGCCACCAGCGCGCTTGACCCACAGACCACAAAATCCATACTTGATCTGATTAAAAATATCAACCTCAAGCTGAAGCTCACGGTGGTTGTCATTACCCATGAGATGCAGGTCATAAAGGATATCTGTGACAAGGTTGCTGTAATCTCCAATGGCATTATCGCCGAAAAGGGAAGCGTAGTAGGCGTCTTTACGAATCCTCAGCAGCCCATAACCAAGGAATTTGTCGGCGTTCTTTTATCCAATGATCTTCCTGTGGCATTTCGTGGAAATAAGATAAGTCAGACCAAGACACCGGGAAGCTATATGCTCCTTCGATTGATATTCCTGGGTGAATCCGCGGATGAACCTGTACTGGCCACCATGATTCGCGAAATCAATGGTATAGAGGTAACCATGCTTTTCGGTAATCTGGATCACATTCATGGTGTGCCCTTCGGACGAATGATCATCGGTATACTTGGCTCTGAAGAACGTATAGAGCTTGCCATGGATTTCTTGGAGCAACGGGATTTGAAAATGGAGGTGATAGGCTATGTCCAGCGAAATTATGCCTCTTCTGATGAAGGCACTCGGTGAGACCGTATACATGGTGGCTGTTTCCATGTTCATAGCATCATTGTTCGGAATTCCCTTGGGCGTGCTGCTTTACACCACAAATAAAGGACAGATTCTGGAGAATCTTACCTTGAACAGAATTATAGGCTCAATTGTAAATGCCATTCGCTCAATCCCCTTCATCATACTGATGGTGGCAATAATACCTTTGACACGTCTCATAGTGGGAAGCGCTATCGGAACTACCGCGGCCATAGTCCCCTTAGTCATAGCCTCTATCCCCTTCATAGGCAGACAGGTAGAAACCTCCCTAATGGAGGTACCCAATGGTTTGGTTGAGGCTGCCCTGTCGATGGGCGCGACTCCTGTACAGATCATCAGCAAGGTCCTCCTGCCTGAGGCCATGCCCAGCATAGTGGCACAGCTTACAACTGTCATAATCGCGCTGGTTGGAGAATCAGCCATGGCAGGAGCCATCGGCGGCGGAGGTCTTGGAGATTTGGCCATCCGCTATGGCTATCAGAGATTCCGCCCGGAGGTTATGCTGGCAACAGTCATCATCCTCATAGTGCTGGTACAGGCAGTACAATTCGCAGGAAATACGCTGTCAAAGCACCTTAACAAGAGATAACGGCAACGCCGGCAATTACCGTTTTTGTTCAAAATTTGAAATATGGTATTGACATCAACCTCCGTTTTTGATATCATTTTCATTGTGATTTGAGGCAGTAGTTTTGAGTCCATGGAGTGGTACTCAAGAGGCTGAAGAGGACGGTTTGCTAAATCGTTAGTAGGGCAACCTAGCGTGGGTTCGAATCCCACCCACTCCGCCATTTTGAAAGGCTTCCGGGCATCAGAGAAATCTGATGTCCGGTTTTTTTTGCTTGTGGGGCGATTTGTGGGGCAGTTTATGTTTTTCTTGCTTTGACTTTGGTGCGGCCAAACCATGTAACTTTTCTGACTTGTCCCAACATGAGTTCCCAGAATACGCCTTGTACATAGCATCCCTGCCTAAACCACTCTGTATCAATCGGCTCCACCTCAAAGATACGCTCCCACGACTTTTTCCTTGCCTTGCGTTTCTCATCTTCGGGCAAGGCTTCATATTCGGCATCGTCACGTTTATATTCTTCTTCGGATTTCGCGCCGCTAAAATACCAATCATTAAGCACAAAGTGCCAGTTCTCTTCGTCACTCAGTAACACGACATTATCCGGCACTTCGATTTCTATACAGGTGTGAACACCGTGCCTTCCTCTAAACCAGTCAGTGCGTAAGTCTGGTTTTTCATGCTTCCAATTATATGTGTGCCAAGCCCAAATCGGATAAGTTACACCAGCCGGTCTCTCGCCGATGCGCTTTTCCATCTGAGCAACCATCCAGTTATATGGTGCTTCATAATCCCAAGCATCATTGAGGTGCGTAGCTTTGTCAGGACGGCAGCGATATACTCCGTCCCGTCGCAGTATTCGCCAAACCTCTTCTGGCTGGATTGTCCACAACAACATAGCGGCTATTCCACTCCCGGAAACGAGGTCACGTACTTGATTTTGATATCTGGGAAACTATCCACGAACTGCACCGTGAAATCCTCACCGTATTCCACAAACTTCCACTCGCCAATATCATCAGGGAAGGAATTCACCACTTGCACCTTGATGTCGGCAGAATGCTCTACGACCTTGACCTTGCCGCACAGCTTGATGCCTTTGTAGTAGCCGTCCTTGTTTACGGCAGATGCCGCCATCGCTGGTATGGTCATGGCAAGCAGGAGCAGAATCGTGAATATCGCTGTCACTTTTTTCATAGCCTTGCTCCCATCAAATCATACATCGAATTCTTCCTTCAAGTCCATCATACCGCGAATCTCGGCGTGACCGTTCTCCAAGTAGAACAGCCCCATCTCCCAGTGGTTCTTGTCGTACATGGCCATAATCTGCGGCA
>DOYB01000018.1 GCA_003518745.1 Selenomonas sp.
CCATACGGGTCGCGGAATAGGGATCTGTCGACACGACCTTGATACGCTCGCCCTTTGCGTTGTACATATGAGTAGCGCAGGCCATACAGGGATCGAAGGAACGGATGACCTTGGCAATCTCAAGAGGCTTATCCGGTACCTTTACCTGAGTATCCATCATAGCCAGCTCATAGGCGCCATGACCGGCACTATCATCCCTCGGGCAGGCATTCCATGTGGTGGGAACGATACACTGGTAATTATCCACCTTAGCGTCTTTTATGCAGATCCAATGGCTGAGAGCGCCGCGTGGAGCCTCATACCAGCCCACACCCTTTGCCTCCTTCGGCCAGCTTTCAGGATACCATTTCTCGTTGTTCGCGACGGAGGTATCCCCTGTCTTGAGGTTTGCGATAAGCTTGTCGAAGAAATACCTGTTGATTTCCGCGGCCAGCTGGCAGTCCAACGCACGGCAGGCAGTACGTCCAACCATGGTGGGCATCCATACCTCCGGCGCCAGTCCAAGCACGGTGGAAACCGCGTTGATCTGATCCAGCATCATCTTTTCTGCCCAGGTAGGCTCACCAAGCATGCCCTTGGCTGCCTTGGCATAGATTACGATATAATGCGCAAGGGGGCCGACCTCGCAGAGCTTGCCTTTCCATTTCGGAGTCTTGAGCCAGGAATACTTGCCCTGCTCGTTGAGGGTCTTCCACTCTGTACCTGTGCCCTCCTTCGGGCCGGTGTACTTGTCCTTCGTAACGCCCTTCCACGGATGCAGCGTACCGTTGTTATCAGGATACTCATACCATGCGTGCTGAACCCCTTCGGTGAGGGTATCGGGGCTTGTGATATCCTTTTCATTGAATTCATGAATGACTGTGTTCGCAATGCCCTGACCAAAGTTCTCAACAACACCATTGGAGCGAATGAGGAGATTATTGAAAAAGTCACCGTTGGTCGCGCCGGTAAACGGCTCCTGAGGATACATACCGCAGCTCAGGACACGCTCCTTGGCAAGACCGCCGCCATCTACACGGCCGGCCTTGACATATATGTTGCCGATGGCCAGAAGATCGGGCAGATAGAAGGTATTGACCAATGAACGTCCGAGATTGATAGCACGGTCCACGATGGCAAGACGTGCGGTATTCACCGGCGCGTTGCCATCAGTAAGGGAAATTGAGCAGGGCATACCGCCTACCACATAATGGGGATGAGGATTCTTGCCGCCGAAGATTACATGGGGCGTAACAAGATCCTTATGCTTATCCAGCATCTCAAGATAGTGCGCCACTGCCAGGAGATGAACCTCAGGAGGCAGGAGCTTGTAATCCGGATGATCCCACCATTGGGCGGAGAAAATACCAAGCTGTCCGCTTTCCACTATGGACTTTACCTTTGCCTGGATAGCGGCAAAATACTGGGGCGTAGCCTCAGGGAATGCCTTTGGATAGGCTTCGGTATTGCTGACAGGCCCCCTAAAGGGAAGCTGATAGGTATTGAGAAGGGTAGTCTGAAGATTCGCGGTGGCGGCAGGATCCGCAACCAACGCCTCCACAGGACTCACCCAGTCGAGCGCGTGCAAATGATAGAAATGTACGATATGGTCCTGAACAGTCAGGGTTGCTGCCATGATATTGCGGATATAGTTCGCGTTCTTGGGGATACGGATACCAAGGGCATCCTCAACCGCACGAACGGCCGCCAACGCGTGAGCCGTCGTGCAGACACCGCAAATACGCTGTATATAAGCCCATGCGTCACGGGGATCACGATCCTTCATGATGAGCTCCAAACCACGCCACGCGGTTCCACTGGAAAGGGCATCCGTTACCTGCCCTGTGCCTTCATCCACAGATACCTCAACGCGCAGATGGCCTTCGATTCTTGTGATAGGATCTACTACTACATGTTTCATTTATTCACCTGCTCTCCGTTTTGTGAGCCATGCTCTACCTCTTCAACCGCTCTCTTGCTCTTCTGGACTACACTTGCAACCGCGTGTCCCACAACCCCGGCGGTAGTCAGCACGCCAAGGCCGATACCAATCTTATCCGCGTCGCCAATCTTGTCATGGCGCGGCAGACGGTCAGTGAGGGGATCCTCATCCCAGAAGTGGGCGTTACTGCAGCCAATACAGGGAGCACCGGACTGGATGGGATAGCTCATGCCCTGGAACCAGCGGATATTTCCGCAGGAATTGTAGGTTTCAGGCCCGCGGCAGCCAAGCTTGTAAAGGCACCAGCCCGCCTTCGCGCCGGCATCGTCAAAGGTCTCGGCAAACATACCCGCGTCAAAGAACGGACGACGATAGCAGGTGTCATGGATACGATTGCCATAGAACTGCTTCGGACGGCCTTCACCATCAAGAGGAGGCAGCGTTCCAAAGAGTGCCACATGCATGACGACACCCGTCATAACCTCAGGAATGGGAGGACATCCGGGTACATTTACCACAGGTGCTCCCGAAATGAAATGGGATATGCCGGCTGAACCCGTCGGATTCGGCTTTGCGGCCTGAATGCCGCCATAGGCCGCGCAGCTCCCGTAGGCAATAACAGCAGCCGCGTTGTTGGCAGCCTTCTTCAGCAGATGTGTGAAGGTGTGCCCGCCTGACATGCAGTAAACCCCGTTTTCCTTAGTAGCGACAGCACCCTCCACAGCAAGAATGTACTGTCCCTTGTACTTCTCGATGGTCTGATCCAAATGTGCTTCAAAAGGTTCTCCGCAAGCAGCACTGAGCAGATGATCGTATTCCAGTGCTATAGTATTCAGAACAAGATCAGATGCCAGAGGTGCCGCGGAACGAATGAACGACTCATCACAACCCGTACATTCGTGACCATGAATCCAGATAACCACAGGTAAAGGCTTTGTTTCGGCCGCTTCCACGACCTTGGAAAGCATATCCGTGCTCAGGCCCATCAACGAAGTGAGCGCCACGCAGCCTTTGATGAAGTTGCGGCGGCTCAAGCCTTTTCTGAGATACGCATCCCACATACTCTCCCGTTTCTCCACTTTCTTACCCTCCTTATTTTTCCTGTTCAGTTCCGCATGTGATTTCGGCAAAAAAATAATTTACCCGAGCAATAGATGCAGAGTATTAAACCATAATTAATAATAATGGCAACCGCAAAAACAGGAAATTCTCAATTATTGGTTCGCCACATAAGCATTTTTTCCTGCCAATGGAAAAAAGAAAATTGATTCACAAAATAATGTCAACTTGACCTTGTGGGAACCAGACTTCGTATCCAGCCTGTAAAGCTGTCGGGATTCCTGGTCTGAATAAGCACGACACCGGGACCCCTGAATCTGCAGACCAAGCCCTCGCCCGAGGTAAGGCTTGAAAGCCATCCCTTTGAAGCCTTCTCTATGGTGTATTCCATATAATCAGGCCATGCCACCAGATGTCCGTTGTCTATTATGACTTCCTCTCCCGACTCAAGATTTATGGGATGAATAACCCCAAGGCTGCTGACAAACACTGTCCCCTTGCCGGAAATTTTGAGAATAAAGAACCCTTCACCTGAAAACAGCCCCTGCATCAGATTCTGCATCTTGGTATCCACCTGGATATTCTGGGTAGCCGCCAGGAATCCGTTCTTTTGAACCCTGAGCCCATAGGAACCATCCAGCTCCACATCCATTATGCCTCCCGGAAGAGCATGCCCGAAAAGCACCTTTCCAGGGCCTCTTGAGGCTATGAGCTCCTGGAAGAAGAAGCTCTCCCCCGAGCCGAAAACCCTGGCAAGGCCGCCCATGACTCCGCCTTCCATTTTCCCCTCCACATCTATGGTGGAAGACATTGAAATCATGGCATCCGATTCTGCCTTGATACGCTCCCCACGCTGCAGGGAACATTCCACGATTGGAAATGCCTCCGGATAAAGAATCCTGTAGTCCATATAATCCCTCCCCTTCACTGAATATACTAAACCCTAGAGGTAAAATTCGCCGTTAAACATTAAAATCCTTCATTGCGATGTGATTTCCCTTCCGAAATACTCTTCAAATGAGCAATATTCACGGCAATAATGAAGGAAGCCCACATGGTCCCCTTGGGAATCACATGGGCTTCCTTCTATATAAGGAGTTTAGATGACCAGCACAGGGCACCTATTATGCTCCTGTACTGTATATTTCTATGGGGCTGGGATTGTCCTTCAAGTTCCAGACACCGCAGGGACATACCCCTGCGCATATACCGCAGCCTATGCAACGCTCCGGATCCGATACATACTCCCAGGAGCCGTCTTCCTTCTCGACACGGGAAATGGCCTTTTCGGGGCATGACTCCAGACACATCTTGCAATCCCTGCAGGTACCGCAGCTAACGCAGCGTATGTGGTCAGACACGGCATCCCCAAGGGCCGTATGATGGAACTTGTCAAAGTAGGCTTTGGAAAGCTTCTCAGCAGGAATCCTCACCTTTTCCGGGAAAGGCGCGAATTCCTCCCCCATCACATACCTGTTCACATGCCAGGCAGCCTTTCTTCCGTCGCCGATAGCATCCGTGAGACGCCCGGGTTTTATGGTATCACCTGTGGCAAATACTCCGGGCAGAATCGATTTGTCCGCCTTTGGAATCAGCCAGCTTCCACGGAACTTCCGTATACTGTCATCATCAGGCAGGAAATCCAAAACAGGCTCCTCACCGATAGAAACTATAACCTGATCCGCTGGAATGAAGGAACCATCATTGCTGTAGATTCCTTCCTTCGTAATCTTTTGCGTGAAGAAGGGCCAAACCAGCTTGCCGCCAAGGCTCTCTATATAGTCGATTTCCTCTTTGAACGCGGCAGGCTTCTGCACATCCACCGCAATAACTGACTCCGCCCCCATCTCGTAAGCTCCGCGGCAGGTATCCATGCCGCTGTTGCCGGCACCGATTACAACAACACGTTTTCCGGTGGCAGGATGTTCCCCGCGGTTAATGGCCTTCAGGTATTCCAGTCCTTTTGTCAGGAGCTCCGCTCCCTCCCAAGGGAAGAACCTTGATTTAGAGCCGCCCGTGGCCACTACCACAGCATCGCTTTCACTCCGGATAGCCTGGAATTTCTCCTTGTCCACCCTGCAGGAGGAAACGAACTTCACTCCCATGCTCTCGATACGCTTCAGCTCAGACTCCAGCAGTTCATGTGAAAGCCTCCCCCGCGGAATGACCTGCTCCAGTTTGCCGCCAATATGCTCGGCATCATCGTAAACCGTCACGTCATGGCCCAGTCTCGCAAGCTGCCAGGCTGTGGAAAGTCCTGAAACACCGCCGCCTATTATACCGATTTTCTTCCCTGTCTTTTCCTTGGGCGGTTCCACCTTGACAAAGGCGCTCTTATACCCCAAATCGCCAATCTGTATCGCTTCGTCGATAGTGCCGCGGGTGCAGCCCTCCATACAGGGATTGGGGCACACGGAGCCGCATACGGAACCCGGGAAAGGAGTATACTCCAGCTCCAGCTTGAGGGCTTCATCCTCCTTGCCGGCACGGATAAGGGCGTACCTTCTCTGTGTGGGTATCCCCGTAGGGCAGCTGAACTCACAGGGCGCGGCGCAGCATGCGTTGTCCCAGCTTGGTACACGCAGGCGATAAAGTCCTGTGCTTATGGTACTGTGAACCTCGAAATCATCCTTTGCCACATCAGCGAAAATCCCGCCCTTAACCCAATCCTTGCGGCGGAACTCACCGATATTGGGAATGGGCTTTGGCTGCTTTTCCTCGAAGGACAGTGGGCGAAGCTTCTTCCACTGGCTCCAGCGGGAAAGCTCCTCCGCCAGCTCCGGCCGCCCAATCTTCTCCAAAAATTCCCCCATGCCACCTGACAAAAAGGAAATATCCTCCTCGTCAAGCTCCAGACAGCGGATATCCGCAGGATAAGTGGAGATGGGCCCCCGCACATAGACAACGCCGCCCACCATGCCGACACAGGCGCGCTCGCCCAGTACCGACGAGAACTCAGCGCTGTCATAGCCGCACACCACAGCGCGGCCGCCGCCCATGAATTCAAAAGAGAAGGAGCCCACATTCTTCAGGACCCACAGCTCAGGCTCCTCATAAAGGGGATCGTGCTTCATCAGGGAACCGCTTCGGGTCCCTGCCCTTCCCCCAATATATATCTTGCCGCCGGAGGAGCAGTGCCCAGCGGTATCTCCCGCATCACCACGAACCGTTATGATGCCGCCGGCATTCAGCCAGCCCACATCCGCCGAGGCAGATTCCTCCACCATTATCTCAGTTCCGGGAAGGCACATGGAGCCAACCCTCTGGCCGGCATTAGTAACGTGGAAATATAGCTTTTTCCCCTCCGGATGCCACAGAGGGCCTCCGATATCGTGCTGACCGGAGGCGGCAATCTCAAACTCCGTTTCCCCGCCCTTCACCGCGTTGCCTATGGCCAGCAACAGCTCCTGGGTGGACATTCGTTCATGTCCTTGCATAGTATCTATCTTAAACATTCATATTCCTCCTGAATGGGAATTTGTGTCAGCAGAGCTCCGTCAGCCGCTAAGTGTGGGGATGTCCAACGCTCCGCCAAAGCATTTTGCTAAAAAATTTTTTAGCCCTAAATTAAGCATCCAAAAACGTCTAAACGCCCTTCGGTTGAACGATGCCGTTTTTGGACGGCCGACTTGAGGCCCAAAAAATTTTTCTTCACGCAAAATGTCAAAGCTCCGCTTATGGACATCCCCACACTTCCCCGGAGATGGGAGCCCTATCGAAGTTTTTTCACCGATAGGAGTCACTTGCTCCATAGGGGAAGGTGGAACATTTTTCGGCTGGAACTACCCAACCCCGAAGGGGCGGCCCGTTCACAAGCCTTACAGGTGCACCACGCTGAGTTATCCGACTGGTAGAGGAGGCGTTTCAAGGCTGCTGGTATGAACATACGGGTCGTTTGTGGAAGCCGAAAAATGTTTCGCCTTCCCTGACCTGGCACCTATCTCCACTCCCCCAGCTCTTTTTAACACACATACTGCAATCCAAGCTTTTCAGCCACGGCCTTGTCGGTAGACACCAGCGCATCGCTCCTTCCGATTGGCAGCGAACTGTTGCCTATCGGAGCCATGAGCTTCTTCAACTCGGAATCAAAAGCGAGGACATAATCCACTATCTTCTGTGCTCCCCTATCAATATCAAGACGCTTCACAAGACGCGGATCCTGAGTGCATATACCCGTTGGACACTTGCCCGTATTGCAGGCATTGCAGCGCCCTTGCTCATTCCCGACACAGCCAAGCAGCTGAATCAGCACCTTGCCAACGAAAACCCCGTTGGCCCCAAGGCACATCATCTTGAAAGCATCCGCCGCGGCATTTCCCGTCATGCCGATACCGCCGCCGCCATAAAGAGGAATCTGCCCCTGAAGGCCCTGAGCCACCGCGGCCAGATAGCAGTCGCGGATCTTGGATACCACGGGATGACCCGTATGATCCAATGAAACCTCATTGGCCGCCCCTGTGCCGCCCTGTATGCCATCTATGAAGAACCCGCCGCAGATCTTGTAGGGATCTCTCAGCAGATTGTTATAAACGGAAACGGAAGTAGCAGACGCGGCGCACTTAATGGCGACAGGCACCCTGAAACCGAAGGCCGCGTTCATGGAAAGATGCATCTTCTGCACGCTTTCCTCTATGGAATAAAGTCCCTGATGATTTGGCGGCGATGAAAGTGTAGCCTTTGGAACGCCGCGGATAGCCTGAATGTGCTCCGCCACCTTCGCGCTTGGCAGGAGTCCCCCGTCACCGGGCTTTGCCCCCTGGCCAATCTTGATGAGGATTCCCGCGGGATCTGTCACCATATGGGGAATTGCCTTTATGATTCGGTTCCATCCAAAGTGACCGGAGGCTATCTGTATAATGAAATATTTAAGATAATCGGATTTTAAAAGATTGCCGGGCATACCGCCCTCGCCTGAGCTCATGCGCACCGGCAGGCCACATTTCTCATTGAGGTACCCCACCGCCAGGGCCACAGACTCCCAAGCCCTTGTGGAAAGCGCACCAATCGACATATCGGAAAAAATAAGCGGATAAATCCACCGAACCGGCGGAGTGGTGCTTTTCTTCACCAGCTTTCCATCCACCACCTTGAAGGGCAATTCCTTGGCTGACAGAACCCGTCCAAAGGGCGCCCTGATATCAAAGGTATGACGCGCTGAATCCAGAGAAGGGTCTGTCATCTGGGATATCCGGCCCACAATGATGCTGTCCAGAGTACGTTGAGCATTGAGATTCGTACGGCCTCCCCGCTTGATGGGGCCACTGTCCCTTGAAAGGAGTGACTTCCTTGTATCGGGATTCCTTACGGGACGTATGGCGTTGTTGGGGCAAACCTTCTCGCACATGCCGCAGCCACGACAGAAATCCACAAGACTTGCCACCTGTTTCACTATGGGAAGCGCCATGTGAGTGTGTACGGGAGTAGGTACCACACCCTCGGAGTGGGTTACAGACTTTCTCTGCACCTCCACCTTGATAGCCTTGAAGGTGCAGCTTGCCACGCAGCTTCCGCACATGGTGCAGCGGTTGGCATCATATTCGATTTTCCAGGGCAGGTCGTTTACCCCCACATCCTGGGTCTTTACTGCTTCCATCTGGTCACCCCCAAGTCATTGTCGATGGCAACGATTTCCCTTTCATTGGGGTAGATATCCTTTTGGCTATCCCTGTTGGGCATAATCTCATTTAGGCCGCACACCTCAGAGGAAATGGCCACCATATCATCTGTGCGTCCCACCGCCACGGGTCTCAGCTTCTTGGAGTCACAGCAGGTCACCATGGAACCATCCGGCAGAACTCCGATAACGGTATTGGGCCCGTTGATTTCCAAATGCGACAGGGACTCACGTATTCCCGTAAGGATTTCCCTATCCTCCCGCTGCTCTATTTCCTCGAAAGGCAAGGGCGTAATAACGTGCTTGTAGTAAGGCAGCGGCCACTGCAGCTCGTGATGGACATAGTGAAGCGTATTCAGGAAGCACTGGGAATCCGACTCAAAGCCGATATAGCCCCTGTGGAGCGACTTCTGGAATTCCTTGTTCTTCGTATAGAAGGTATTCTCCCCGTTGGCGCACAGGGTGTAGCCCTGAAGGAAGAAGGGATGCGCCGCGTAGCGCACGATGTCATAGTTTGTATTCTGACGGCACTGAGCCACAATGGACTTGGCCGCAAGGCACCCATTATCCTCCCAAAGCCTAAAATAAGTGGCGATGTCGCTCGGATCCCCGATTTCCTTCAGCGTCAGCACATCAGGCCAAAAGGAGTATACGAATCCCTGTCCGCTTTCAGTAAGGATTTTCCTGAGGGCCAGCCTTGTATCCAGAAGCAGATCCTCCTTCTGCCGCTGTGTCATACGCTCCGCGTCCTCAGGATAATCATAGTTGCGGAATATATAATAGGGCATTGCCTTTATCTTAAGCCCGGGCTGCTTATTCGCTATTGGAATCCACTCAGCCATCTGCACGAAGTTGTGGGAATCCATATAGTCCTCTACCAGCCTTGTGCCCTTCTGTGTACATGCCATTGAAAGAAGGGGCTTATCCTTGTAACCTGAAAATATCCCATACAGATCCTGCATTACCATGGCAAAGCCTGAGTTATCATGTCCCTCCTGCTGAGGCAGCATAAGACGGAGGGCCATCGACGGCTGTATGGGAGTTTTGCTCTTTATGGAGCCTATCCTGCACATAGCTTTATCACTCTCTTCAACACATATTAAAGTCCTATGACTTCAGTGAAATATATTACGGTTACCGTATCCTCCATCAGGATCC
>DOYB01000028.1:0-377 GCA_003518745.1 Selenomonas sp.
GAGATTGTACCTCAACAGGAAGTAACGAAGACAACACAGCTATATGGGATGTTCTTTCCTAGTCGACGCATTAGATTGATAGAGCAGGATGGATTGGTTCAGCAGGTATACTATCAGCCAGGATTGCATTTTACAGGATTTGCTGCTTGGAATGATCCGCATGTGGCGTATAGACCGGGAAAAGATAACACGTTTTTCTCAATTAAACCATCAATGGATAAAGAACCATGGCGAAATATAAAGTCTATCAGTGAGTATTATGATAGTGGCAGCGTACCCAAGGTAGTTGATGATTTCTATAAAATACGGAGGGAATGCGGATATTCCAGTATGCCAGTGCAAATATTTGGTGTGGTGACTAGTAATGCTGCCTATTT
>DOYB01000028.1:437-3794 GCA_003518745.1 Selenomonas sp.
GATACTCAAGGCGGCCTGCTTAGACTGGATGCTCGTATACTGGGTGATGAAAAGCGCCGTGCATATGCAGTGACTTATATTGACATGGCTGAAAAAGTCGGTTATGTATTAGCAAAGACTCTGAACAAGGTGATTTCTCCTGATAAGAGCAAACGTGGCAATGGGGATGTAAGCCAATATCTTCATCAGTATTATATGGGGTGCGAGAATAATTTTTATAAGGTGCTTCAGGATTTAGCGGCATGTGATAATCTGGAGAAAGAGAATAAGTTATTGGCTGAATGGAGAAGTTTTCTGCAAGAAACTGCATTAAATATTGTACAGGAATTTGAAATGCGCTATTGTTTTCAAGCAGCAGATTTGATACGTGCCCAGCAGGAAAAGAAGTTCTTTTTTAACAGCATAAAAAAGATTCTAGGGGAGGAGCGGTGAAATGAATGAGAAAGAGCAGATAATTGCTGATTGGATTGCTGCGGCTCAAAAGACGCTGGCTAATGACAAAGGTGCCAGAACGGCATTGAGACGAGTTGCTGGGACTAAATTAGCTGTGGCAAACGGTGGAGCATTAGCTGAATTTTATAAGTTGCCTTCATTACCGGTATATCTTGAGGAGCCTGCGTTTGAGACGATTTGTATTATGTGTTTGTGGGAAGCCCGCGAATGGGAAAAAGGTGTGCCATTTATTCAAGCTGCAAATAAGGCTTTTACAGCAGAAACTAAGGAAAATTTTGGAAAAAAACTTAAAGCAATTCTCGATTTACCTATAGACGAAGATGGATATTTTTTAACAAAACTATACCGGATGATTAAATTCGTTAAAAGCAAAGGTGTAATTATTGATGCAGCTCAGTTGATGTATGACCTTTTGTATTGGGAGCATGAAAAGAGATTTGTGCAAAGACGCTGGGTTAAGGAATTTTATCAAAATAACCACGATATAGAGAGTGAAGGAGAGAATCATAATGCTGATTGAAATTCATATGCTTAAAAATTATCCTGCTACAAATTTGAATCGTGATGATATGGGCGCTCCGAAGAGTTGTATATTTGGAGGTGTACAGCGTGGGCGTATATCCAGTCAATGCTTAAAAAGAAGCTGGCGTGTTTCACCGTTATTTCAAAAGGAAATGGCTGGACACCTTGGTATAAGAACACGTAAGATGCCACAGCTGGTGGTAGAAGAATTAAGGAAGGATGGTGTGGCAGAGGAATATTTGCCAATAGTGTTGAAGAAACTCACAGGATTTGCTAATAAGAACGGCAAGGAAAATGATTTGGGGATTACCAATCAGATTGTTATTTATTCTCCTGATGACATAAAAGCGATTGCTGAGGTTATGAAGAAGCAGGTTGAAGAATGCAGTGATGTGAAGAAACTAGAGAAGATTAAGGCTACTGATATAGAAAAATTAGTTAAAGGGGCAGAAGCAAGGCCGATATCCTTAGATATTGCCTTGTTTGGACGCATGGTTACATCTCCGGCATTTGCGGATGTGGAAGCTTCTATGCAGGTAGCGCATGCTTTTTCTACAAACAGAGTGATTATGGAAGTGGATTACTTTACTGCAATGGATGACATGATAAAGATGAATGAAGACCTGGGGTCAGGGATGATTGGCGATGTGGACTTTAATTCAAATTGCTATTATATCTATGCATCATTGGATGTAGATAAGTTGTTAGAGAATCTTCAGTATGCAGAAAATCCAGAGGAATTAGTAAGGAGTGCTGTTCCAGCTTTGTTGCATACGATGGCTTATAGCAATCCCACCGGCAAGCAGAATAGTTTTGCAGGGAATATACTTCCATCAGCGGTGTTGGTAGAGTGCAAGGACTTCCCTGTTCCTGTAAGCTATGCTAATGCATATGCTAAACCGGTAAGAGCTCTCAAAGATAAAGATTTGATTCAAAACAGTATCGAATTATTGCAGGAAAAAGTATTGCAGACCGAGCATGATTTTCCTTCGTTAGAAAAAGTAGAGCGCGTTTGGTTCAGTGAGGGCGGTAAATATCCTTTTGCTGATGATGCAGGTATAAAGAATGCGGATGATTATGACAGCTTGATTCAGTTTGTAGTCGATACATTGAAACCGTAAGGGGGGGATTGAAATGTCATCCATACCCATTTTGATATTGCGGTTGGAAGGAGTGCTTCAAAGCTGGGGAGAGCATAGCAAGTGGGGATACAGGGATTCAGCATCACTACCGACAAAATCTGGTGTCATTGGCTTGCTGGGCTGTGCATTAGGGATACCGAGGGAAGATACCAGACTGATTGATTTGCATAGACGCTTGAAAATTGCGATAAGAGCAGACCGTGCAGGAATTCCTATGGTAGATTTTCATACCATTCGCTCACAGTATTTGCTTGATGCTCAAGGCAAACTGCGTGGAAATATTGGTGAGTACAGTACGTTGTTGTCACATCGTACTTATTTGCAGGATGCGTATTTTACCATAGCCATTACTGGTGATGATGAGTTGTTGCATTGTTTGGTTGAGGCTTTGAATAAGCCTAAGTGGCCGATATATTTAGGAAGAAAAAGCTGTGTTCCCTCGCGACCAGTATATGATGGCTTGAGTAACCAATATAAATCATTGGAGCAGGCGATACAGGAAATACCTAGCCCGGAAAGCGGACAAATGATAATAGAGACAGAGGCTGTTCATGGAGATACGACTATAGAACGGCGTGACATTAGTATAGGAAATCGTGTTTTTCGCAGTCGCAGTGTAACGAGGAAAATAATAAGGAAGGAGGGCGTGAAGGGTGTATCTGAGTAAATTGCATTTGGATATAAGGAGCCCTTATACCAAAAAATGTCTGCATGATTGCCAGATAATGCATAGAAGCATACAACGAATGTTTGATAGTGACCGGCAAAGCAGTGGGGTATTGTATCGGTTGAATCCGCAGCGTTTGGATGTTTATGTTTGGTCTGCTAAAGAACCGGACAAAGAAGACATCCCAGCAGGTATGCAGCTGATAGGCTGTCGTGATTTTACAGATATTGAGCAGAGAATATATGAAGGACAATGTTACAGGTTTAATCTGCTGGCCGTACCTAGCAAGAAGGTAGCTCAAGAGGGGAAGAAAAACAGTCAGCGCAGATTCCTGTATTCGCTTGAGGAGCAGGTGGAGTGGCTTCAGCGTAAGGGCGAACAAAATGGATTTTCGATATTGCAGGTTCAGCAAGACCGGGAATGTATGACCAGAGGGAAACATGCACAAAAAGGGGGAGACAATATTTGTTATAAAGGAGTTGTATTTCAAGGAGTTTTGCAGGTAAATCATGCAGAGATGTTCAAGAAATGCTGGCGAGAAGGGATTGGGCCGGGAAAAGCATATGGACAAGG
>DOYB01000050.1 GCA_003518745.1 Selenomonas sp.
CGTATTTGGCGAATTGTTCCAATTAAGGAGGAGTGTGTGCATGGAGATTGAACGGCAATTCTTGGTGAAAACACTCCCTGACCTGCCGCCGGAGTATGAATCTTTGCAACAGGGTTATGTGGCACTTCTGCCGGAAATACGCATCCGGCAAATCGGTGAGAGCCGGTTCACGTTGACGGTCAAGCGCGGAACAGGGCTTGTGCGGGAGGAATGGGAGACTGAAATATCACGGCAAGAGTTTGACAGCCTTGCCATGCGTCTATGCCCTGATACAATGATGATTGAGAAGCGACGTTATCGCATCCCGCTTGTGGATGGGAACATAGCGGAACTACATGTACATGCCGGGCATTTGTCGGGCTTTAGCTATGTGGAAGTCGAATTTCCTACGGAACAGTCCGCAAATAGCTTTGAGCCTCCTTCGTGGTTCGGGCAAGAAGTGACGGAGGACGTGAGATTTTCCTACGGGACTTTGGCGCGGAAGGACGGTATGGAGATTGTGCGACAGATATTGAGCTCATCATCATTGCCCAATTTGCCTCCTATGAGGGAGTCAAAGGCGGCGAGTTCTACACGCCCGCCAGTGTGGTAAAAACTATTGTCGGAGAGCTTTCCTAGCGGCATTTGAGAAAAATGCGGTATAATAACAGTAAGGAAAAACACCTCAAGAGCATATGACCACGATATCATAATATTGGACTATTTTGTAAAGAACGGAGTGTATAAAAATGCCTGTTACCGTCGCCGATTTTCAAGAAAATATCAATCATTATTTGCAGTTAGCTTCCGAGCAAGATGTTTTTATTATGCAAGACGGAAAAATCATAGCGAGACTAACGCAGCCACAACAAGACAGAGTCTCGGTTGCCAAGTCGTTGTTTGGCGTTTTGCCGCAGAAGACAACTTGGGAAGAAGCTATGGAAGAAAGAGCAAACAGCCTATGAAAGCATTATTGGACACGAATGTAATTGTTGATGTATTGCAAAAACGAGAACCGATGTTTGCTGACAGCAGCAAGATTATCATAGCCGTAGCGGATAATCGGTTACAAGGTTATGTTACATCGAAAGAAATTGCCGACATACATTATTTTTCACGCAAGCAATTTACGGGGCAGGAAGATACGGATAAAAAAGCACGTCAAATTATCGAAGGGCTTCTCCAATTTTTAGATATTGTCGATACCACAGGTGAGGACTGTAAAATAGCATTGACTATGGAAAATAATGACTACGAAGATGCTATTATGATAAGTTCTGCCATACGTTCCAACATGGACTGCATCATAACAAGAAATTCTAAGCATTTCAAGACGTCACCTGTACCTGTATATTCACCGAAAGATTTTTTGGAGTTGCTGAAACCGAAGGATAAACACTTCGATGAAGAATAGCAGAACTTGTCCAAAAGGATAATTTTGACTATACAGAGTGGCGAAGGGATTAGCGGGAAATCCCTCTCGATGGTGTTCTATGCCCATCTGCTCCAATCCGCCCTGAACAGTCCTACCATTGTTGTGCTGACGGACAGAAACGACCTTGATGATCAGCTTTATGGACAATTCGCATAGTGAACTATGGACGGACAATCAGGATATGACGAATACTCGATACGGCTATGAACCGGATATGCCAATGGCGGCGGAGGAATCGGCCTCCTACAAATAGCAGAAGCATAAGACTCGCCAATGCACAAGGCGAAACCCATCAAAATGAGCAACTTTATAAGAATCAAAAAATAAATCTTCTTCCATACTATGAGTGTATGGAGGAAGATTTTTTGTTGGCCTGAAAGTGGCGTACTCGCAAAAGACTTTCTAAGACTATTTCAGTCTCAATGCTCTGACTGAATCATCAGCGGCAAATTCGCCTGCTTATGATAGCATTGCGCCCAAACCGTCAGTGCCGCCAGCAAGCAGAACAGCAGGCCTCCCAGCACCACATATTCCGTCCCCAAAGCATCGATAAAATGACCGCTGACCGTGGTTCCCAGCACACAACCCATATTGGCCGCCGTCAGGAACAGACCATTGGCAAAGTCCGGCGCTTCCGGAGCCGCACTGGCAATCCAATACTGATTGATATTGGCATTGATGCCCCCCAGTATTCCCCAGAGTACCACCATAAGCCCCATCAGAGGCCAAGCGTTGCCTCCGCCTAACAGAGCAGCATATATTACAGCCACCGCCAGCGGAAAGACCTTCACCACCACTAAGGGACGCACGGTCAGCAGATTTCCCGCCAGCATGCTGCCGCCTATATTGCATAACCCGTAAACAAACAACAAAATGCTTATCAAGGTCGGAGCCACCCCGGATACCACACCCAGATATTCGGTCAGATAGTTGAATACGCCAAAAATCGATCCATTTAGGAAAATCACCGCCATGATGGATGCCCAAAGCATGGGCTTGCGCAAAACAGCAAGCTGGCTGCCATAGCTCATAGCCTTCTGCACCGGCAGGGAGGGCACAAGCCAAATAGTCAGCAAAAGCACAGCAAAGGTTGCCAAGGCAAAGAACGCCATGGAGGCAGACAGGGAAAACTGCTCCGCCAAAAAATTGCTGATGGGCACACCTGCCACCATTCCGGCAGCCACTCCCGCGTTAATTTTAGCCACCGCCTTTGGTTCCTCACCGGGTTTGGCCAAAGCCGCCGCCACAGTAAAGGCCATGGAGCAATAGACCGGGTGGAAAAAAGCTGGCAGCACCCGTACCGCCAACAGTAGATAAAAGCTTTCCGCAAAGACAGCAATCACATTGCATAGGGTGAACAGACCGAGTATAAACACCATCAAATGCTTGCGATTAAAGCGGGACAGAAGCAGTGGCATGGTCGGCCCCGCCACTGCCACCCCCAGGGCAAATAGACTTATCAACCAGCCTGCCTGCACCACTGTCACCTGATAATTCTCGGCTATATATGGCAGGATACCGATAAACCCCATTTCCGTATTCAAAATGCCAAACACACCGGTAGCCAGAATAAGCATGAGTGCTTGTTTGTTCTTTATGTTTTCTTTGTTCATGCCACCACTTCCTTTCTGCCTCCATTATATATTTCCACATTTTGTAATACCAATACTTATATAAAATCCCAATCTATGCTTTACAGTAATAGTTTCTCCATTGTATGATATGTAAAAATTCAGGCATAGGAAAATCACTTTTTCCAAGAAATGCAGTTGGAAATTCACCGAAATTACTTCTATGAGAATCTTGAAAAGAATAAAGCATAATGGTATAAATGATGGTGAACCGGTAACAAAGATTTACTGGTGGAAAAGGATCCTTTTTTCTCGAATAGAAGCTGTAAGGGTCCTTCTGCTTTTCATAGAAGAAATTGAAAGCGCTATCCGGCAGCCTGAAGGTTGTCAGCAGGAAGGGATGAACATACATGGCAGAAAATAGCAATGAAATGATTTTGCAGGTTGGCAGGAATATCCAGGAAAAGGCAGCATTGGTATGGTCGGTGGCTGATGACCTGGTAGGTGCCTTCAAACCGCATGAATATGGCTTAGTGGTTCTGCCAATGGCGGTCATCAAGCGTTTCCATGACTGCCTGCTGCCTACGCAGGAGAAGGTGCTGGAAACTTATGGGAAGGTCAGAGAACTGGCTGTTAAGGATGGCTTTCTGAAGAAGGCTTCCGGTTATCAGTTCTACAATACCAGTAAATTCACATTCAAGACTCTGGTTGCTGATCCGGAGAATATCGAGGACAATTTCAAAGCATATCTGAATGGGTTCTCGGACAATGTGCAGGATATTCTTGCCCGCATGGATTTTCAGGCGCAGATCAATCGCATGGTGGAAGGCGGTCTGCTTTATCAGGTCATTTCAGACTTCAATTCCGACAAAGCCGATTTCTCCCCCGAAAATGTTGCTGCTGTGGATATGGGCTATATCTTCGAGAATCTCGTCCAGCGTTTCTCTGAGTCCTACAACGAAGAAGCAGGAGCGCATTTCACCAGCCGCGACATCATCTATTTGATGTGTGACCTGCTGGTGGCCGGAGATAATAACGCCTTTGAAGAGGATGGCTTCTCCAAGACCGTCTACGATATGACCATGGGCACCAGTCAGATGCTTACCTGCATGGAAGAACGCTTAAAAGCGTTGGACGCGGATGCAGACATCAACGTATTCGGACAGGAGTTCAACCCCTTTACCTTTGGTATCGCCAAAGCCGATATGCTGATTCG
>DOYB01000091.1 GCA_003518745.1 Selenomonas sp.
CAACTCTGCGGGTGTTCCCCTCCGCAATCCGGTCAAAATAGCTCTCCAAATCCTCATTTATATGAAGATATGTGGCGAAATCATTGGAGGTGCCGCTGCCAATCATCCCGACGGGAATATCCAGTCCCGCTTTCATTACCAAGTTAATTACGCAATGGAGAGTCCCATCGCCTCCAGCAGCAATAACCCCCTCAGCGCCGGACTCCCGCACAAAGTCGATAAGTTCCTCGTTATTCCCCTTTTGGGTACGGTAAAAGGACAGGAGGACATCCCGCTTCTGGAATTCATCTATGATGTAATCCAGACGGGATTTAAACAGGGCACTCCCTGATACAGGATTGTATGCAAGCAGCAGCCTCTTCATTTTCCGACCTCCTGTTCGTCCGTGGTCTTAAAAACTCCCAGCCTGCGGAATACCTTTATGGCATATTTGCCAATCATGGGAATCCGCTTCATATCCTGCTCCAAGATACCGCCTATCAGCACCATTGTCACTATATAGACAAAGCAGCCCACAAAAACCGCCCCAAAGGTGGAAAACACCTCGGATTGCAGATTAGAAATGGTGAAATCATAGAACAGCTTCACCGCTCCTGCCATAACAAGGGAGGCGCCAATGGTTTTCAAAAGCTGGGGAATCTCCATGCGATAGCCGATATAACGGTGGATAAAGTACAGATTTATAATAGCGGCGACTCCCATATCCGCCGCCGTTGCCCATGCGGCGCCCATTATTCCAAGCCACGGTATAGCCGTAAGTTCCCAATTCAGAACTACCTTTGCCACAGCCGCGAGTATCATGTTTACCATTGGAATGGTTGTATGGCCAAGCCCCTGCAGCACCCCTGTAGAGACCTGATGGAGGCCCAGCAGGATTATGCTGAAGGCCGATATCATGACCGCCGGCCCCGCGCCGGGGGCATTGTAGATAAGCGATGAGATGGGTGTAGCCAGAACAAAAACTATGACACAGGCGGGAAAGCACACGAAGTTCGATATGCGTACGGAGGCCGCCGTCTGACTGTATACACGAGAGGTATCCTTAAGTGCCCTTGCCTCTGATATGGCAGGTACGATACTCATGGCAAGTGACGCTGTGAGTATCGTGGCAAGGTTAACAAGAGGCACAGCCATGCCCGTCAGATAACCGAACAGCTCCGTTGCCTGATTTACGGAATATCCGGCAACCTCCAATCTCTGCGGCACTATCATTAGGTCAAGATTGGATACCACGGGCAGCATGATGCTGGCCGCTGAAACAGGCAGTGAAAGCACAAAGATACGCTTTATTATTTGCCAGCAGGATTCATGCTCTGTTCCGGGAGCAGGCTTCAAGTCCTTTCCATATTCCAATTCAATATCACGATTCAGTTTCCAGTGGAAATACACCAGCACAATGAGTCCCGTCACCGCGCCTGCCAGCGCGCCAAGACTGGCGCCCGCGGCCGCGTAATCAAGGCCCCATGGCAGCAGGAGTCCTGCCAGAGCCACCATGGTTATGACGCGGAAAATCTGTTCCACGATTTGGGATACCGCCGTTGGGGTCATGCGCTGCCACCCCTGAAGATATCCACGGGAGCTGGCAAGGAAGGTAACAAAAAACACCGTAGGTGCCAACGCCACCACGGACATGTATGCGCGGGGATCTCGTATCATCTGCCACTCAATCAGCCAATCCGCCGCCAGATATGTAAGCAGGGAGAAAAACACCCCTGTAAAGAGCATCAGCATCATAGAAATGCGGAATACCCGCTTTGCTCCGAAGATATCCTTCAGCGCAACCCGTTCCGCCGTAATTATTGAAATTGCCACCGGAACACCGGCCTGGGACACCGTCATAGCAAAGAAATATATTGGAAACGCCATCTGGTAGAGCCCAATACCCTCACCGCCCAAAATACGGGATACGAAAATCCAGTTCAGGGAGCCAATGACCTTGACTACGAAACCGGCAATCGTCAGGATAAAGGTTCCTTTTAGGAATTTCTCCCCCTTGGTGGCGCCGTTATTTGCATCACTCACGAGCGAAACACACCATCCTCAGTATGATTCATAATTTTTTGCAAAAAATGCACATTGCCTATATAATATACATGAAGCCTCATGGATTTGCAAACACAAACTATTTCCACTGTCATAGTTTAACTTGCTAGGAGCCTGCCATGAACATCATACGTTTTAATACCACGATTGGAAAACAAAAACCTGAAAATATTATACACAATGACGCTGCGTGCCCCTTCTGCGACGTGGAGAACCTCACGGACATTTTGGACACCGACGGCGACATAATCCTTTTGAAAAACAAATACAACGTCATAGAAACCGCTGATCAGTTCGTCATAATAGAGGGCAAGGAATGCAGAGCCGATATGCCGGACTACTCCAAGGAGCATATGCACCGCTTGATTCGCATGGGCCTGAGGCACTGGATGAGCATGCTGAATTCAGGAAAATACATGGACGTACTGTTTTTCAAGAATTACGGTCCCCTGTCCGGCGGAACGATACGCCATCCCCACATGCAGCTAATCGGCTTTCCCGTCATAGACGGCAGCCTGTTCTTCCACCCGGAGGAGCTGCAGGGACTTGTTATTGACAAGAGGGAAAACGTGGAGTTCAACATCTCCACCTCCCCCCGCATCGGCTTTGGCGAGCTGAACATCGTGCCGGAAATCGGCAGCAATCCGGACATAATCGCTGATTACATACAGATTGCCGTGGATTACCTAATGCACCATTTCCACAAGCGCTGCACCAGCTACAACATCTTTTTCTACCACAAAGGCGAACAGATATTCGTCAAGCTGCTGCCCCGTCTTGCGACCTCTCCCTATTTCATAGGCTACAACATCCATCTGCTGCCCACCAACGTGGAACAGCTTGCCAAGGAAATGAAAAAGCTTTACTTCAGTTGACCTTCTTAAATAAAATCAAGTTCTATTTCCCCGTGCGTCCCCGCTTTGTCATGGGAATCCCCTTCGCGCAAAGTGGGCAGTCTTCGGGAGAATAGGTTTCCACATCCATGTGCAGAAGCGCCGTTGAAGGCACATCTCCGAAATCAGCCTTGCCCCCGCTGCGGTCCACCAGCATGCTTACGGCAACAGGAATACCTCCCTGCTCCTTGACAACCTCTATTACTTCCTTTATGGAACCCCCAGTGGTCACGATGTCCTCCACAATCAGGACCCGTTCCCCCTTGCGAAGAGAAAAACCTCTGCGGAAAGTCATCTTCCCGTTTTCACGCTCTGTGAATATAGCCCTTGTTCCAAGGGCTTTTCCTGTTTCATGGGCCAACAGCACGCCCCCTGTAACAGGCCCAACCACAGTATCTATATTCGCGTCCTTGAATTTTTCAGCCATGGCCTCACACAGCTTCTGCGTATACGCGGGATGCTGAAGGACATTAAACTTCTCCACGTAATGAGGGCTGTGCAGCCCTGATGTAAGCAGGAAATGTCCATCCATAATGGCATTCGTCTCAACAAGCAGCTGCCTTACTTCCTGTTCTGTCATTTTCGTGCCTCCATATGCCTATTTATCTTACTGATTCAATCTCTTTGATAATTGCCAGCGCCGCTTCCCTTGGCTTAGCAGCACTGCGGATAGGTCTGCCTACGACCAGATGAGTCGAGCCATTTCTCAATGCCCACTCAGGGGTAGCCACGCGGCTCTGATCGTCAAGGGAACTGCCTGCGGGACGTATGCCGGGAGTCACAACTATAAAGCCATCGCCGCATGCCTCTCTGATAAGCTCCGCCTCCTGCGGGGACGCCACGACACCGTCAAGGCCTGCCTTTTGAGCCAGCTTCGCGAGGCGCACCACCTGCCCCTTGATATTTACGACATTTCCCATGTCCTTCCACTCGTCATGATTGATACTGGTAAGAACCGTTATGCCTA
>DOYB01000162.1 GCA_003518745.1 Selenomonas sp.
GGCCTCATCCTCTCCACCTATGGCTATGTCTATGTGGCCCAGGTCTCCATCGGCGGCAACCCCGAGCACCTCATCAAGTGCCTGAAGGAAGCGGCGGCCTATGACGGCCCCTCCATCGTCATTGCCTACGCCCCCTGCATCAACCATGGTATCCGCAAGGGCATGGGCAAGAGCCAGATGGAAGGCAAGCTCGCTGTTGAGTGCGGCTATTGGGCAAACTACCGCTTCAATCCTCAGCTCAAGGCAGAAGGAAAGAACCCCTTCACTCTGGATTCCAAGGAGCCGGATTTCAGCAAGTTCCAGGAATTCCTCCAGGGAGAGGTACGTTACTCTTCCCTGAAGCGCAACTTCCCAGAGGCTGCTGACGCCCTCTTCGAGAAGACCCAGCGTGATGCTGAGGAGCGTCTTGCAGGCTATAAGAAGCTGGCAGGCAAATAATAAAGCTTTAAAGGTTGCATGAATATACTTAGGGCTATTGCAAGGGTAACCTGCAATAGCCCTAAGTTGATATCGAAATAATATATAAAATTGTATTAAGGAGGATTTGCTATGAGATTGAGTTTTCTCGGAGCCGCCCATACAGTAACCGGCTCCTGTTACCTCTTGGAAACGAATGAGCACAAATATCTTATTGACTGCGGCATGTTCCAGGGATCTACTCGGGTAAGGAAGCTCAATTACGAGGATTTCCCCTTCAATCCTGGCCAAATTGACTGCGTATTACTGACACATGCCCATATCGACCATTGCGGCCTTGTGCCCAAGCTTTGCAAGGAAGGCTTTACAGGCAGGGTATACGCCACTAAGGTCACATGTGAATTAGCCCAGATAATGCTCCCTGATTCCGCTTATATACAGGAGTCAGACGCAGAGATCCTAAACCGGAAGGGCAGGCGCCGCGGTGATGCGCCTATACCTCCCCTTTACACTCTGGATGATGCTCAGGCAGCACTTGACCAGTTTTCACCCGTTGCCTATGGAGAAAAAATTTCCGTTGGCGACAACATAGATGTTATATTCCGTGACGCGGGACATATCATGGGCTCCGCCATACTGGAAATATTTGTAAGGGAAGGAACGGAAACAACCAAACTGGTGTTCTCCGGAGACCTTGGGCAGCCCCACCAACCCATACTGAAAGACCCCACCCCCATAAATGGTGCTGATTATTTAATCGTAGAATCAACCTATGGAGATCGACTTCATAAGATTTATGACAAAGAGACGGCACTTCTTGAAATCATACAGGACACCATGGACCGCGGAGGCAATCTGATAATCCCCTCCTTTGCAGTGGGACGCACCCAGACCCTCCTCTACTACTTCTACAAGCTTTGGCAGTCAGGGCGTCTTGACTATGATATTCCCATTATTCTGGACAGTCCTCTTGCTATTGCCGCAACAAGAGTCTTTATGAAGAATGCCAAGGATTTCGATGATGAAGCAGTGGAGCTTATGCAAAAGGCCCATTCGATTCCCCAGTTCCCGCAGGTACATATCTGTGAATCGGCAGCGGATTCCCGGGCCCTCAATACAGAGGAAGGCTCAGCGATTATTCTTTCCGCAAGCGGCATGGCAGACGCGGGACGTATCCTGCACCATCTGAAGCACAATCTGTGGAGACCTGAATCCACAATACTCTTCGTTGGTTATCAGGCCGAGGGCAGCATGGGACGCCGGCTCATTGACGGCATCAAGCGTGTCAGGGTATTGGGAGAAGAAGTCATCGTCCGGGCCAAGATAATGTCCCTGAATGGTTTTTCCGCCCACGGTGATGTTAACCAGATGCTTGACTGGATGGAAAATATGCAATCTCCAAAACCTGCACAGGTGTTTATCGTTCACGGTGAATCCCCTGCTCAGGACATCATGCGCGAACGTATGGAAGAAAGACTGGCCTTCCCAGCATATATTCCTTTTAGGGGAGATGCTGTGCGTATCCACGGCAGGAAGTTTGAGATAGAGCATTCCAATATCCCATCAGTTTCTGTTGAAATGGAAATGGAGGACATGCTCAAGAACTTCGATTCAGACTATCGCTCTTTCAGGAAGAGGTTGCTGCAGCTTGTTATCCGCCAGCCTGAAACCATGGAGACAGTCATACGTCTTTTACAGAAGGGCCAGACCTATCTTAAGAAGCTATTCCGCCCATTCAATATTTAAGTCTAATCATCCGAAGGGAGCTGCCAATGAAAAAGAGACGAAAACGGACCATTCGTCCTGTATTCAAGTTCATCCTATTCCTATTGTTTATTTTTATGGCAGCTTACTTTCTGTCAGGAAATTCATCCCCCAATTCTCAGGATGATAAATCACAAAAAGTCAATGGATACGTTGCAAATGATACAAAGACCTCTATTTCAGACCAATTCAACTCTGATGGTGAGGCCTCCACGTGGGAACGTATCGGCCGTATCGCATTTATTCAGCAGGCTGTGGACAACAAGCGTCGTTCTTCAAACTACGTCGCTCTTGATGATATCCCCGTCAACGTCCGTCAGGCAATCGTTGCCGTAGAAGACAGCCGGTATTTCTCCCACCACGGCTTTGATGTTGAAGGAATCATGAGAGCCTCCCTTGTGAATCTGCAGAAGGGGGAAATCGAGGAAGGTGCCAGCACCATAACACAGCAGCTGGTGAAAAATCTCTTCCTAAACGGAGAAAGGACCTTTTCACGTAAGATTGAAGAGTTGCTTCTTGCCTTGGATATGGAGGCCCATTATTCCAAGGACGAGATTTTGGAGCTATATCTCAATACCATTTACTTCGGTTCAGGTTATTATGGCATACGTGATGCGGCAGAGGGTTATTTTGGAAAAGAACCGAATAACTTGAACCTCGCTGAGGCTTCCATGATAGCAGGTCTGCCTAATGCCCCCTCACTGTATTCCCCTTATGTGGATTTCCTAATGGCCAAGAAGCGTCAGTTCATCGTCCTTGATGCCATGGTGAACTCCGGATACATCACAAAAGCACAGTCAGACGATGCCAAGATAAAACCCCTCTACCTCGCCCACTGAACTTGCCGAAAAAACAGCCCACACTCATAAATGCAAGCTATCCTGCTTGCCTCTATACTGAAAAACTCCCGGACAGCTCAACCAGCTATCCGGGAGTAAGTTTTTTATTGTTTATCTACAGCGATATCAAGCTCTACTGTATGTCCTGCCAAGTCCATCTCAACCGTCAGGTATTGCGCGTCACTTATCTTAATCTGGAACTTCTCCCCAACGGACAAACTCGGCGTGGAAATATCAACCTCCAGCCCCATTCCGGTAAGATTTGTAGCCGCATTGGCAGTCAACATATTGGACATCTCAGAAATAGCACTCTGAGCCATAGCATCAAACTCTGTCACCGGCATCCCCATCATCATTGTAGACGCGATGAATTTGGCGGTGTCCTCGGTCATATTATATACTACGCTGCCTCGAATCTGCTTGGTAAAGCCTACAATCACAGAAACACCGAGACTGACAGCATTCTTATCCTTAACATAGAGCTTCGTGCGGGTAGGCGTAGGGAATCCCATCTGGGGCATCACAGACGTGAACGCATCCACGAAGGGGTTGACCAACTTTGCATCCATCCTATCAATCTCCTTCCGCAAATCCAACGTTCATGCAAATAGTACCGATTCTCGTATCTGCGCTTATCTTGAATGTCGTTAGCTTTGGACTTGCTATACGAATACCTTTACCACAGATTGTGCCGGGCGGCGTAATACGCATTTCCTTGTCCTTAAACACATCGTTTATATTGGAAACGCCCCGCCCGATGATTATGTTAGCCGCCTCCTCTACGGAGTCGCTTGCCTCGTCTTCACTGAGGCTGTCCCCGGACTCCTGACCCAGCATCATAGCCGCGAAATTCTTCATGGTTTCCGTAGACATATTGAGAATGGCGCGTCCCACAGGAGCACCTGTAAGGCCTATAATAACAGCTATGCCGTCAACCACCAGGTATTTCCTGTCATCCACCTCAAGCTTAACATCACTGTGGATTCCAATCATACTGAAAATGCCCTGCTGCAATGCCCTGACAAATGCCTTAGCGTATGATTCCCGCAACACGGCAACCTTGCCAACCTTCTTCTGGCAAAGAATCATAAGGGTATCGATTATATCGTTCGTACTGACGGGTTTCTGTAAAAAAGCGCTTATACCTGCTGCACGGCCCCTTGCCACCAAACTGGCATCCTTCATAGCGCTGATCATTACAATCTTCGCCTCTGGATCCAACGTCCGAATCCGACGGCTGCATTCTATACCATCCGCATCCGGAAGATTCATGTCCATCGTAACCAACGCGGGTGCCGTCTCCTGATAGAGTTTCACAGCCTCCGTGGCATCCTTGGCCATGGCCACGACCTCAAAGTTGGTCTTAGAAAGATGTCCGGCCAGAATTGACCGGCTGACCTTGGAATCGTCGACGATCATTACCTTGACTTTTTCCACAAATGCTCACCTGCTTCTCTATAGTATCATCTTTGCGGAATTCACGAAAATCAATTGCACAACTCACTAATTGAAAAATTCGCTATCCACATACAAAATCCCTGCTACATTTAAAGATTTTTTTATTTAGCTTTTAAATAATAATCATTATGAAAATTTGATGAATAACCCCCATAATGAGAAGCAATTTCCTGCTCATTTCTTCCAAAGCTCAGCCACAACCTCATCCACCGGGTCCTCATTAAGCAGGCGGTCCATAGCCCGCACTCCGGCAGCAAGACGATCCGGTCCCGCCGCCGTAGCAACAAGCAGCGCTGAAATGAATGCCGTAGCACGTGGATACTTTTCCTTAGCCAACCTGAGCTCAACCCAGTCCTCTCTTTTCTCAGCATCCTCCAGAACCTTCATTCCCTCCGCGATCAGAGCGTAACGCGGATCGCTCTCAAAACTCTGGTAATTCTTTTCAGTAATCTGCGGATGCTCCTGGTTTTCATACTTTGCCTTCATTACCTCTTCCAGACTGGCATTTTCTTCGCCTGCAGTCCCACTTCCATTATTGAGCATCTCCTGAAGGGTCTTAATCTCATCCTCGGAAAGCTCTGAACGTATGCTCGTAAGCATAGATGCAACTTTTTGGCTCATTACTCCAATTCCTTTCTGTCAGAAATTCTTTGCTTCTCACGAACCACAAACCCTATCCCTGCCCCACTTACCCCATCACCGCGATAATGCACTTTTCAGGTACGGCTTTTGAAGCATCGCAGGAATCAGTAAGAAAAATCGAAATAGATATACAATTTCGTTATTTTATAAACTGCCATGCCTATTTATAATACCACAGTAAAATTTGTCTGCCAACAGGAAAAGTATCTCAGTACACGTTCATTTCATAAATAGGAATTTATGTTAG
>DOYB01000085.1:0-704 GCA_003518745.1 Selenomonas sp.
CAACCAGTTCTTCTATCCCGGTGACAGGCATGAGCATCCCGCCTGGGACAGCCTCTGCTTCGATTACGGAAAGGACGACGTGCTGCACTTCCTCCTCTCCAACTGCAAATACTGGCTTGAAGAGTACCACTTCGATGGCTTCCGTTTCGACGGCATTACCTCCATGCTCTACTACAGCCACGGACTTGGAGAAGCCTTCATGGGCTACGGTGACTACTTCAATGGCCATCAGGACGACAATGCCATCTGCTACCTGACCCTCGCCAATAAGCTTATCCATGAGGTGAAGCCAAGCGCGATCACCATCGCCGAGGATGTCAGCGGCATGCCCGGACTGGCGGCTAAATACGAGGATGGAGGCTACGGCTTTGATTACCGCCTCGCCATGAACATACCCGATTACTGGATCAAGACCATAAAAGAACAGAGCGATGAGAACTGGAAGCCCTCCAGCATCTTCTGGGAAATGACAAACCGCAGGGCAGATGAAAAGACAGTTTCCTACGCTGAAAGCCACGACCAGGCTCTGGTGGGTGACAAAACCATCATCTTCCGGCTGATTGACGCTGATATGTACTGGCATTTCGCCAAGAACAACAGAAATGGCATGGTGGATCGTGGTATCGCTCTCCACAAGATGATCCGTATGGTTACCGCAACCACCATAAACGGCGGATACCTGAACTTCATGGGCAACGAATTCG
>DOYB01000085.1:798-6176 GCA_003518745.1 Selenomonas sp.
TGGCTGGAGCTACAAATATGCCCGCAGGCAGTGGAGCCTTGTGGACAATAAGGACCTCTGCTATCACTATCTGGCAGACTTCGACCGTGAAATGCTGGCCATAATGAGGAATGTTCCCAACTTCCAGCATCTGCCCGTGGTTGAAATCTGGCACAATGACGGGGATCAGGTACTGGCGTATATGCGCGGAGATCTGATCTTCATCTACAACTTCTCCCCCACACAGTCCTTCCCTGACTACGGCTTCCTGGTACCAAAGGGTGGTTACGATGTGGTGCTCAACAGCGATGCCGTAAGGTTTGGCGGCAATGGCTTTGCGGATGACAGCGTTCGTCACATGACCAATTTCGATCCCCTCTATGTAAAGGACGGAAAAGAATGGCTCAAGATCTACATACCTGCCCGCAGCGCGGTGGTGCTCAGCAAGAGCCAGTAATCTGCGGGGTACATGAATGAGTCGTTCAACTAGGGCCCTGGACATGCTCCAGGGCTCCCTCTGGGACAAGCTGATTTTCTTTGCGCTGCCCCTTGCTTTGACAGGCGTGCTGCAACAGCTCCTGAATGCGGCAGACGTTGCCGTACTGGGGCAGTTCGTTGGAAAAAACGCCATGGCGGCCGTGGGGAACAACATCTCCATAATAGGGCTGCTGGTCAACCTATTCATGGGGCTTTCCCTAGGAGCCAACGTGGTCATTGCCATGCACATTGGGGGAAAACGGCTTGACCGTGCCCACGAAGCGGTTCACACGGCATTCCTGCTGGCCATGTTCGTAGGAATTGCTGTTGCTGTACTGGGAGAGCTGCTGGTCTATCCGCTGATGCACATGATGATGGTTCCACAGGATGTATGGGAGATGGCTGAGACCTATCTTCGCATCTATCTCCTTGGCCTCCCCGTAATGGGCATCTACAACTTCGAAGCCGCCATTTTCAGAAGCCGTGGTGACACACGGACTCCCCTCATAAGTCTGGTTATAGCAAGCCTGTTGAATTTGGTCCTGAATCTGGTCTTCGTCCTGCGTTTCCAAATGGGTGTAGCCGGAGTCGTGTGGGCCACCGTCATAGCGAATACAGTAAGCGCTGTTCTGCTCTTCCGGGCCCTTCGAAGGACAAAAGACGTAATACATATCGAGCTTAAGTCCATGCATATGGATAGGAAGCTCCTGAAGAACATTGTGCGCATAGGGCTCCCGGCTGGCATACAGGGAATGGTGTTCTCCCTGTCCAACCTGATAATACAGTCAGCCATCAACAGTCTCGGTCCCGATGCCATGGCTGCCTCCGCGGCAGGCTTCACCATCGAGATAAATGTGTTCTGCATTGTAAACGCCTTTGGACAGGCGGCCACCACCTTCGTAAGCCAGAATTACGGCGCTGGAAATCTGGAACGCTGCAAAGAAGTCACATGGACTGCCATGAAGCTCAACGTGCTTTTCATGGGACTGCTTTCCGTATTCATCCTGATTTTCGCGGAAGAGCTTTTGTCCTTCTTCAATCCCGACCCCAATGTGGTGACCCTCGGAAAAATCAGGCTGCTGTATGTTGTTGGCCCCGAGGTCATCTGTGTAGTGCTGGAGGGACTTTCCGGCGCTCTGAGGGGTTACGGCTACTCCATGATACCGGCCCTACTGGCCCTTGTTGGCATCTGCGGCATACGGATAACTTGGGTCTATACCCTCTTTGCGGAACAGCCCACCTACGAAATCCTCATGGCCACCTATCCGGTCAGTTGGCTGATCACTACTATCCTCATGGGATTTGCCTACCGCTTCCACATGCAGCATCTTAAGCCCCTGCGTGGGGTGTAATTAAAAAATGCGTACCGCGACGCGGTACGCATTTTTCACTTTTTCATGGGAACGTACGAAGCCAGATAATCCGGTTCTTTTGCGGCTATTGCCGCATCCTCCCTCATAATCCGCTGCCGTTCGGCCCTTTCTCCTATCATTCCTATGTTTATCAGTATCCCCATAGCTGCCATTGTGATAATCAAGGATGTACCTCCGTAGCTTATGAATGGCAGCGGCACTCCCACCACCGGCATTGCTCCACCCACCATAAGCAGGTTCGCGACAGCCTGTCCGACAACAAGCAGCATGATCCCCATGGAAAGAACCTGTCCGTAGGCGTCTGCCGCCCTGTTTGCAATCCTGGCTGAATACACCGTCAGCGCCGCAAAAAGCATAAACACGAACAGCGCCCCTAAAAATCCATTTTCCTGGCAGAATATGGCAAAGGCAAAGTCCGTATGGGCCTCCGGCAGGTAATCATACTTGCTGACACCCACGCCAAGTCCCATTCCCGTAAGCTCTCCCGAACCAATGGCCGAAAGGGACTGAACTGTTTGATAGCCCATATTTTGAGCATCCTGCCAAGGATCCAGCATTACCTTTATACGTTCAAGACGGTAGGGCTGCAGATTAATCATGAATATGGCACCCGCCACAAGTATACCAACCAGACTACATAGCTTCCATGATTTAAGCCCTACTGTAATCATCATGAGCAATGGCACGCCCAATATGATACATGCTGTCCCCATATCCGGCTCCTTCTCCGTCAATACGAACATAGCGAAGGTAAATCCCATTTGGGGATTAATGATATCAACTTCCCTGCCGTCACGTACCCTGACTGAGAGGTATGCCGCCGCCATCATTATGGATACCAGCTTTGCCATTTCCGCTGGCTGGAACTGCATGATCCCCAAGGGCAGCCAGCGCCTGGCACCATTTACAGACGGTCCCACGATCAGAACCAACACAAGACATACAATGGTAAACATGAGTACGAGAGGCATCCATTTACGCCAGTAATGGTAGTTAAGCTGTACACACACAAAAAAAGCAATCAACCCTACCACCAAATTGATTAAGTGTTTTTTGAGGAAGAAATATGGTGACGCGTACTCCGCCTCCGCCATGACAAAACTGGAACTGAACACGTTTATAGTGCCGAGAATCAATAGCACAACCATTATTCCGATAATGGCCTCCATATCATTGTTCCAGAATTTCTTTTTTACAATGGCCTCCAACCTGCTGTCCCCCCCTTTTTAAATTATTTTGATACACTAAAACAGCACTTCACACCTGCAGATTTTTTCTCCCAAACCACTGAACTTACGCTCATATTCCGTCTCTATATTGTCCTCCATGCCTTCGCCGTGAAGGTCAAAGGAAATATTCCTAACGCTAAGTCCTACGGTCTCGAACTGCTCCAGTGAAAAATCAAAAAGGGGGCGATTGTCAGTCTTGAAGTGAAGCTCTCCTCCCGGCTGAAGAAGATGCCTGTATTTTTCCAGGAATCCCGCATGTGTCAGCCTCCGCTTGGCATGGCGTTTCTTAGGCCACGGATCGCAAAAATTGACATAGAACCTTCCTATTTCGCCGGGAGCGAAAATCCTCTCTATGTGGTTTATATCGAATACCAGCAGCCTCACATTCTTCAGGTCCCGTTCCCTTACCTTTCGGGCAGCGCTGTAGAGTACATCCTGTTGAAGCTCTATGCCTATAAAATTGATCTCCGGGAACCTATATGCCAGTTCACTGAGGAAATCGCCCTTCCCCGTTCCTAATTCTACATAGATTGGCGCCTGCCTGCCAAAGATTGTCTGCCAGGTTCCCTGCAGTTCCTCGCCATACTCCTGGTCCCGCGACATAACAAAGTCATCGAACTCATGTATAGCCTCGTCAACCCAGGGCTTTCTTCTCAAACGCAAGACGAATCCTCCTTTCAGATATTTTTCACATATACCATTTGTCTATTGTACCAAGCATTTCACCTTACTGCAATTCATTTTTTCAAAATCAACGCTAAAAACGCTAAAATTAACGCGTCCATCATAAAAATTTTATACCATATTCAAAAATAAAAGGTAAGTTTAAAGATTTGTCGAATGAGTAAAATGTACTGATACAGAAATAAGGAGGTTCTTCTATGATAAAGGACAACAAACTTTGGATTGCCCGAAGCGAACAAGGTGAGGATATCTTCCTGCTTCCAAAAATGGCCAATCGTCACGGCCTTGTGGCAGGCGCTACAGGCACAGGCAAAACCGTCACTTTGAAAGTACTGGCAGAGTCCTTCAGCAGCATGGGAGTTCCCGTTTTCCTTGCTGATGTAAAGGGCGATATTTCCGGCATGGTCGCCCCAGGAACTGATTCTCCCGCCATGCAGGAACGCATCACGAAATTCGGTCTCGATGCTGCCGGTTTTTCTTATCAGGGGAGTCCCGTAACCTTCTGGGATATTTTCGGCCAGAAGGGTATCCCCCTCCGCACCACCATATCAGAAATGGGGCCACTGCTCCTGGCAAGGGTTCTTGAGCTCAATGAACTGCAAAGCGCGCTATTGGGCATAATATTCAAAATCGCGGATGATAACAATCTGCTCTTGATTGACACAAAGGACATCAAGGCATGTGTAAACTATGTTCAGGAGCATCGTGCTGATTTCGAGGCTGACTACGGCAAGATGAGTCCGGCCTCACTCAGCGCCATAACCCGCTCCATAGTAGCCCTTGAGCTTGCCGGAGGCGACGTATTCTTTGGAGAGCCTGCTATAAAGATAAGTGACTGGCTGACCCAGGACATGGGAAAAGGTATGATCAACATTCTGGACAGCAGCAGCCTCATAAATAACGGCAAGCTTTACTCCACCTTCATGCTCTGGATGCTGAGTGAGCTATTTGAGACCTTGCCTGAAGTTGGAGACATGGAAAAACCCAAGATAGTATTCTTCTTCGACGAGGCGCATTTGCTCTTTGACGGAGCTTCAAAATCCCTCATGGACAAAATAGAACAGGTGGTAAAGCTAATCAGATCGAAGGGCGTTGGTGTATATTTCTGCACCCAGAATCCAAAGGATATTCCTGATGGTGTCCTGTCCCAGCTTGGAAACAAGATCCAGCATGGCCTAAGGGCATACAGCCCCGCGGAGCAGAAGGCCATCAAGGCTGCAGCCGCCTCATTTAGGGAGAATCCGGCCTTCAATACTGTGGATGTAATTACATCCCTTGGAACCGGCAAAGCCCTTGTTTCCTTCCTGGGAGCCGATGGCATTCCGGGAATAGCCCAACAGGTATCCATACTGCCTCCCCAATGCAATATGGGAGCAGCTACCGATGCGCAGCGTGAGACCGCGATAAAGGGAAGCCTGCTGTACAGCAAGTACGCTGAAAGCTACGACCCTGATTCTGCCTACGAATTCCTTATGCGTCAGGGACAGGAGGAGGCCGCGGAAAAGGAGCGCGCAGCCGCGGAAGCCGAGCAAGCCAAGGAAGACGCACGAATAGCAAAGGAACAAGCAAAAGAGGCTGAGCGCCAGGCAAAAGCAGAAGCAAGGGAACAGGCAAGACTTCAAAGGGAAGCAGAAAA
>DOYB01000214.1 GCA_003518745.1 Selenomonas sp.
GAGGACAAGCTGGAGTATCTGCCTGCCGACAATAACCCCATGCACGGCGGCAGCAGGTTCGTTCCCTTTGCGAGGGAAATCTTCATCGAGCAGGAAGACTTCATGGAGGAGGCTCCAAAAAAATTCTTCCGTCTAAAGCCCGGCGGAGAGGTTCGCCTCAAGCACGCATATATCATAAAATGTGACGAGGTTGTTAAGGATTCCGATGGCAATGTCACCGAGCTCCACTGTACCATCGACCCCGATTCAAAAACCGGCGGCGCAACCGCGGGACGGAAGATAAAAGGAACTATCCACTGGGTTGCCGCAAAGACCGCGCTTCCCGCGGAAGTACGCCTCTACGACTACCTGCTCAAAACAGATGAAAACGGTAACCTGCCTGAAGACTTTATCGCGGCCCTCAATCCGGAATCCCTTATTGTATTGGAAAATGCTCTTATCGAACCCAGCGTCAAGCTGACAGCAGCCGGAACCCACTATCAATTCCTCAGGGAGGGATACTTTGTGGTTGATCCCGACACCACACCGGAGCATTTGGTCTTCAACAGGGTCGTAGGTCTCAGGGATTCCTGGAGCAAAGAAATGAAGAAGGAGTAGCCCATGTCAAAGATACCTAAAAATCTGTCTGACAAGGATATGTTTCAAGACTATGTAGAAGAGGAAACTCTTGAAGAAAAATTCATAGCCGCGGAAAAGAAAGCCGACAAGCAGCGCAGAGAGCAGGCTAAGAAGGCTCCGCCTCCCGAGCTTGCGAGGGCAGGCTTCACCCCTGAGCTGACAGATCAGCTTGGCCGGGCGCTTATGGAGCTTCGCCTTACTTTAGCAAATGAGGGTATTGAAAAATACACCTTCAAGATAAAAAGGGAGGGAAAAAGCATCATTCTCACCACAGTGGAGAAATGAAATCGTTTACTATGAAAACCCAAGAAATCAAGTCCGCAGGACGCAGATTGATTGGCTGTTTTCATGTAAGGGCGTGTGGACACCTGAAGGTGTCCGGTAAGTTTACTATGAAATCTTAGTGAGCACACCTTTAGGGAAGGCGTGGCTGGAACTTAGATTTCATGTAAGAGCTGCTGAAAGTCATAATGCTTTCCATCCGGCTCACAAAAATAAGGAAGTGATTTGCGTTGGACAGTAATACCATTGTCGCAATCGTCATTTTCGTTGCGGCATATGCACTGATTATCTCCGAGAAAGTACATCGCACCATTGTAGGACTCTTCGGCGCCATGCTAATGATCCTGTTAGGTATCATTTCCCAGGAAACAGCCATACACCATATTGACTTCAACACCCTGGGGCTTCTGATGGGCATGATGATTATAGTCAACATCACCAGTGAAACAGGATTCTTCAATTTTCTGGCCATCTGGGCAGCCAAAAAGGTCAAGGGACAGCCTGTAATGCTTTTGGTAGCGCTTTCTGTGCTTACGGCGCTCTGTTCCGCACTTTTGGATAACGTCACTACGGTACTCCTGACGGTGCCCGTCACCTTCAGCATCACATCACAGCTCAAGGTGGACGTTAAGCCCTTCCTGATAGCACAGATTCTTTCCTCAAACATTGGGGGGACAGCTACCCTCATAGGCGATCCGCCGAACATCATGATTGCCAGCGCCGTAGGCTTAAAGTTCATGGACTTCGTCTATAATCTGACTCTGCCTGCAATCATAATCTTCCTGGTCACCATGGCAATATTGCTGATGGTCTACAAGAATGACCTGCACACTACGCCGGAGCTTCAAAGCAAGATCATGCGGCTTAACCCCAAGAGCCAGATTTCCAATCCGGCCCTGTTGAAGAAATGCCTGTTCGTACTGGCATTCACCATTTCCCTCTTCGTACTGCACGGACAGCTCCATCTTGAAACTGCCACGGCAGCCCTTACGGGAGCCGGCTTGCTGCTGCTCCTTGCATATACCCGTAACGAGTCCATGATTGCCAAAATCCTGGGCAAAGTGGAGTGGCTCGCCATTTTCTTCTTCGCCGGTCTGTTCACCCTGGTGGGCGCGCTGGTGGAGATGGGGGTCATAAAAATGATGGCCGCCGAAGCTATACAAATCACCCACGGCAGTGTGGAGGGCACCGCGATCCTCATACTCTGGATGAGTGCCATAGCTTCAGCCTTTATCGACAACATCCCCTTCGTAGCTACCCTGATTCCTCTCATTAAGGATATGGGAGAAATGGGACTGGCAAACCTGGATCCCATGTGGTGGTCCCTTGCCCTTGGCGCGTGCCTTGGAGGTAACGGTACCCTCATCGGTGCCAGTGCAAATGTTGTGGTTGCCTCCATGGCTACACAACGCGGCAGGGAGATTTCCTTCATAGGCTTCATGAAGATAGCCTTCCCCTTGATGATACTTTCCATCATAATTTCTACCGTGTATATCTGGTTAAGATACCTTTGATTAATAAAAAATGACGACGCACCAAACCGGGCGCCGTCATTTTTTTAGTCCGTTAGAAATCGTTTTCTATATCTTGCTTTCCCCAACCTTGTCAAAGGTATCGGTAAGTTCTTTGACAGGTTCGTTATCCATCAGGCTCACCACATATATGGCCAGCAGTGATAAAATAAACCCTGGTACAATCTCATATAGTCCCAGAAGCTCAAACTGCTTCCAGACCAATACCGTTATACCACCTACCACAATGCCTGCCACAGCTCCATTCCTGGTAGTTCTCCTCCAGAACAGGGACATGAGTATAGCCGGTCCGAAGGCCGCGCCAAAGCCTGCCCAAGCATATGAAACCATATCCAGTATGAAGCTGTTAGGATTGAGCCCCAGGAACACCGCCAGAGATGCTATAACCAGAACAGAGGCCCTGCTTATCCAGACCAGCTCCTTTTGATCCGCGTCCTTCCGTATAACCATATGGTAAAAGTCCTGAGCGAAGGCCGAGGCTGCCACCAGAAGCTGTGATGAGGCCGTACTCATGATGGCGGCCAGAACCGCGGACAGCACAACCCCTGCGATGATAGGCGGAAACATTTCATTTGTCATAAGCAAGAAAACGGTTTCCGATTTTGTTCCCTCCAAAGGTGTTGTCAGATATACGCTTCCCACCATACCCACCGCAACCGCCGCAGCAAGTGAAAGTATTACCCATGTCATGGCAATATTGGTTGCCTGAGGAATCTCCTTGGTGCTCCTGATGGCCATGAACCTTACGAGGATATGTGGCTGCCCGAAATACCCAATTCCCCATGCCAGCAGGGATATTAGCTCTATAGCCCCCAATATCGATCCGTCCGGCTTCGTAAAGGGCTGGAACATGGATGCCTTTGCTGACGAAATGGCCCCCACCGTTGCCCCAAAGCCCCCCAAGGACATCGCGGCGCAAATGGGAACCACCATAATGGCAAAGAACATCATGACTCCCTGAATGAAGTCCGTGCGGGACACTGCCAGAAAGCCTCCAACCAATGTGTAGAATACCACTGAACCGGCGCCTATGAAGATAGCGTACTCGTATGGTATACCGAAAACGGTTTCAAACAGTCTTCCAGCAGATACGAATCCGGAGGATGTATATATGACGAAAAATATGAGAATGAATATGGCAGGCACCATTCGCAGGAGGCCGCTTTTGTCGTCATAGCGATTCTGCAGGAACTCAGGCAAAGTAAGGGCATTTCCCGCAAGCTCAGTGTACTTCCTGAGCCTGGCTGCCACAAATTTCCAATTTGCCCATGTACCCAGCGCAATACCTACGGCAATCCAGCCGGCATTCAGCCCCGCCAGATAGGCAAACCCCGGAACCCCCATGAGCATCCACCCGCTCATATCCGAGGCCTCTGCGCTCAAGGATGTCACCCATGCACCCAATCCGCGATTTCCCAGAAAGTAATCCGACATATTATTAGTCCGCCTATAGTAATAGACGCCTATAGCCATCATGACACCAATGTAAAGCACAAATGTATTTATGATGGCAAGATCATGTGTCATCAAAATTCCTCCTTTCAAAAATTGAAACACGATTCCTATTATAACTCAAATACGCATCATTTTTCCATAGGCAGGGCCCAAAAAGCTCTTGCTGCCGTCTCTAAAGCCTTGCATGTTCCCTGTATTCTCACCTCAAAAGGCAGGATTTCTAATATGGGCGCAGAACTCTATAGGTATCGTGGATTATCTCCTTGTTATAGAAGGCTATTCCTGCTGCCCACCAATGTCATTTTGCCTTAACCACCCCGCCCTTCGGGCACCCCTCCACGGGAGGGGAATCCCATAAAATGAGCTGTGAAGATACCTGCTTGAAAGGAGCCTGTCATGGATTACTTAAATATGGGATATTATTTTTCCGTGCTGCATAGGAGATCCCAGTTGTTCATCGTCGCAGCCTGCGAACATTTAGAACTAACATACGCGGAGTATGTCACACTGCTCCAGCTTTACAAAGAAGAGGGCGTCAGTCAGGAAAAGCTGGCGGGGCTCCTCTACCTGGACAAGGCCGTAATAGCCAGAACACTGAACCTTTTGGAAAAAAAGGGCCTGATACGGCGAGAGCAAAGTAAAAAGGATCGACGGGTAAAGAGGGTCTATCCCACCGAAAA
>DOYB01000057.1 GCA_003518745.1 Selenomonas sp.
AAACCGTGATTTGACCAGCGCCCCAAACTCAGACAGCAATATATTACATTCCTCGATAGCGTCATCTATTTGCCCTATTCTATCTGCGATTTCTATTTGTTTCTCTTTTTCATACAAGGGAATCTGCAGCCCATCAAATACTCCTTTGGTTAAATGCTTCATAGTAGCGCCATGCGCATATTGCATTGACTTTGCAAGAACATATCCAACCGCATACTTAAAATAGCATTTATCTACATCCTCCTTATCAAATACCACTTTGAATATATGCTGATTAAGCCACGCATCTTCCCCGTCCCATTCATAAACGCCTATACTTGCCGACCATGAAATAAGTATATCCCCTTTTTGTACCAGATACTTATCTTGTACATTTCCCTCATAATGATTATATTCTTTTCCGCTATCGGTCAGATTTTGAATACGGATAATTGGTTTTCCTTTTGCTGTCCAATCGCACGGCTTAAAAGCATAACCATTAACATATGTTGCTAAATCGCCTAAATGTATTATTCTCTTCATAATCATAGCTGCTCCTGAATATTATCAATTAAATTTCCTAACTTTGCATAGTGTGTTTTTATATTCGATAATATTTCCTGTGTCGGAGCATATTCTACAGGCTTGTAGTCTAATTCCTTATACTTGTTAATAGTTAAATCATAATCTTTTTCTCGTATTTCCTCTACCGGTACAAAAAAACTCTTATCCTTCCGTGTCCTGTTTCCTTCCTGCTCTAAATTCTTCCATCGTGCCAGAACATCAGGAATATCATTTTTCTCTACTTCGGTTCTTTTTACATCCAGCGAATACCCATCCGCTTCCATATTATAAAACCACACCTTATCCGTGCCGCCATGCCCTGTTTTGGTAAACACAAGTATAGCCGTAGCAACGCCGGAATAGGGTTGGAATATTCCGCTTGGCAGGGAGATAACCGCATCCAGTCTGTTCTCGTCAATGATAGTCTTGCGAATCTGCAGGAAATCCTTGTTCGTGCTGAATGTCACTCCGGCAGGCACAATCACCACTGCCCTGCCGCCAATTGCCAAACTCCGCAAAAACCAGGCAAGGAAAAGCAGCTCCGTATGCTTTGACTTGGTGATTTTCAGAAGTTCCGGATTGACCTGGGCGTTGTCCAGAGTTCCCTTGAAGGGAGGATTTGCCAGCACCAAGGTATATTTTTCCTTGTCTTCATCCGTATCTTCCTTATCGCCATCCTTACTCACGGCCAGACTGTTCTTGTAAGTAATATCGGCGCTGCCCAGCCCGTGAAGCATCATATTCATGGCACCGATGCGCAGCATGGTGGTGTCATTGTCAAATCCATGGAACATTTCGTGCCTGAAATGATGCAGGAATTTCTCATCGGTAAAGGCATCTTTGTATTGATCGTGCATGTAATCCGCTGCAGCCACCAGAAACCCCGCACTGCCCATGGCTCCATCCACTATGACATCGGTTGTTTGAGGAGCTGCCATGGCTACCATCATCTTGATGATCTGCCTTGGTGTGCGAAACTGGCCATTGACCTTGGAAGTGCCCATTTTGGAGAGCATGTATTCGTAGAGGTCGCCTTTGCTGTCTTCATCATTTAGTTCCAGCTCATTTATCCCCTGCATGATTTTTTCCAATGCCAGAGCTGTCGGTATCTTGAAAACCGCATCCTTCATATAGCGGGCATAGGCTGAATCATCATCATCATTTAGGGCGATAAGCCAAGCCATCACCTTATCCCGGACTAATTTGAAGCGTTCCTCCGTGTCGCTCATCGCTATAAGATTATGCCAGCGGTAATCCTGTTCAGCTTCCGTGACAAACAGTTTTGGCACATACGTCTCTCTGGCAAAACGGGCTCTTTTTTCACGCTTTGTCTCCATATCATCAAGCTGGCGGAGGAAAACCAGATAGTTGAACTGCTCCATGACATCGGAGGGAATGGCTATGCCATTGCTATGGAAATCCAGCCAAATCTTATCAACCTTGCTTCTCTGTTCTATCGTAATCATGTCCTACTCCTTTTCCTCAACCGTTCATCAGTGCGTTTATCTTCTCAATGACTGTTTTCTCCCTTGCCTTCAGATTTTTCAATTCCTGTGCAAGCTTTTGGTATGCAGTGACCATTTCCTGCTGCTTATCCATGGGGATTACCGGGATTTCGATACTTTCATTATAATTGTCATAATCGCCTTTATCAAATGTTTTGCACAACATCTGACATTTTGTTGTATGCAAAATTTATAACGAGGCCGAAGATGTCCCTGCACTTCCGTAAGTAGGGGGAACATCACATAACAGGCGGTGAGTATATCTCCAGTCTCGTTGCGACACGAAGTTAGTCCCATTTGGAAACCGATAATTGGAAGTCATGGCATGATTGCAAATGTTATGGAAGTATAGTATTATGTAACGAGTGAAGGGAAGGGAGATGCAATGATGAAGGCAGCTATTCTCATGGGAAGTGACTCCGACTGGCCGATTCTTAAACCGGCAGCGGAGCTATTGAAGGATTTCGGCATTGAAACTGAAGTAGCGGTGGCTTCCGCGCACCGAACCCCCGCCAAGGTGAGGGAATTTGTTTTGTCGGCGCCGGAAAAGGGAATCGGCGTCTTTATCGTGGCTGCCGGAGCGGCGGCTCATCTGGCAGGCGTGGTAGCAAGCTATACGACGCTGCCCGTAATCGGCATCCCCATAAATGCCACTCCGCTCAACGGCATGGACGCGCTTCTCAGCACAGTCCAGATGCCATCGGGAGTTCCTGTGGCAACTATGGCGGTAAACGGCGCAAAGAACGCGGCAATATTCGCCGCCGAGATTTTTGCCGTTTCTGATTCGTCCCTTCGTGAAAAGCTCGCGGCCTACCGTGAGAAAATGGTGCAGGACGTGGAAAAGAAAGCAGCCCGCGTCGCATCTCAATTGTAAGGAACTGGCAATAAATAAATTTTAAGATAGGACGCAGGATAACTATCCATAGGCTAGGCGGAGGAAGGAGGCATAGCGGTGCTATGTCGACTAACGACAACGACGCATATGGGTATTTAGGCGAGTCAAAGCTAAAAGTTATTTATGAACAGTTCCCAAATGCTATGGAGGTATAATGATGGAAAAAAAGGCGCTTTATGAGGGAAAGGCAAAGATTATGTATGCCACGGAAAACCCTGATGAATTGCTGGTATACTACAAAGATGACGCAACTGCCGGAAACGGTGCGAAAAAGGGCACTATTTCCGACAAGGGCATCATGAACAACAAGATGACCGCTTTCTTCTTTGACCTTCTGGCAAAGAACGGAATTGAACACCACTATATCAGCATGCCCAGCGACCGCGAAATGCTGGTGAAGAAGCTGGATATCGTACCTCTGGAGGTCATAATCCGCAATGTGGCTGCTGGAAGCCTTGCCCAGCGCCTTGGACTTGAGGAAGGCGTAAAGATGAAGATGCCGGTCATCGAGTTCTGCTACAAGAACGATGATCTGGGAGATCCCATGGTGAACCGCTATCATATCCTGGCAATGGAGCTGGCAACAGCTTCCGAATTGGACGAGATTGAGAAGGTATCCTTGAAGATTAACGATATCCTTGTCAAATTCCTCAAGGAGAAGAAGGTAGACCTCATTGACTTCAAGCTCGAGTTTGGCCGCGACAAGAATGGAAAGATAATTCTTGCCGACGAAATTTCCCCTGACAACTGCCGTTTCTGGGACAGCGATACTCACGAAAAGCTGGACAAGGATCGGTTCCGCAGGGATCTCGGCAATGTTGAGGACGCATATAAGGAAATGTTGAAACGCCTTACAGGGGAAGAAAGATAAGCTATGAATGAAAAACTTACCTACAGAGATGCAGGTGTGGATATTGACGCAGGCAATGAATCAGTAAAGCTCATAAAGGACCACGTCCGCGCCACCTATCGCCCGGAAGTACTTGGCGATTTAGGCGGCTTTGGTGGGTTGTTTGCGCTCAACAATAAATACAAGGAGCCGGTACTGGTATCGGGAACGGACGGCGTAGGCACGAAGCTGAAGCTGGCCTTCCTGCTGAACAAGCATGATACCATCGGACAGGATGCGGTGGCCATGTGCGTAAATGATATCCTCGTACAGGGTGCGGAGCCGCTGTTTTTCCTTGATTATCTGGCGGTTGGAAAGCTGGATCCCGAGCAGGTGGCAGACGTTGTGAAAGGCGTCGCCAATGCCTGCAAGGAATCGGGCTGTGCCCTTATCGGAGGCGAGACCGCAGAAATGTCCGGCTTTTATCCCGAGGGAGAATACGACATTGCGGGTTTTGCCGTAGGAGCTGTTGAGAAATCAAAGCTCATAACCAGCCGGCTTGTAAAAGAGGGCGACGTGCTGATAGGACTCCCCTCAAGCGGCGTTCACTCTAACGGCTATTCCCTTGTCAGGAAAATCGTATTCGAGAAGAAGGCCATGAAGGGTAATGAGTATATCGAAGCCCTTGGAAAGACCATCGGTGAAGAGCTTCTGACTCCCACCCGGCTCTACCCCAAGGTCTGTCTGCCCCTTATTGAGAAATTTAATATCCATGGCATGGTACATATAACCGGCGGCGGCTTCTACGAAAACATCCCGCGGGCACTGCCAGATGATATGGCCGTTGAAGTGGATGGAGCCGCATGGAAGATGCCTCAGATTTTCCGCTTGCTGCAGGAATGGGGCAATGTGGATTGGCACGAAATGTACAGGACCTTCAACATGGGCATCGGTATGGTGCTGATCGTTGACAAGGCTGAAGCGGATGCTGTTCAAAAACATCTTGCAGAGGCAGGAGAGACCTGCCATATAATCGGAAAGGTTACTCGGGGCAGTCACGATGTGACCATTAAGGGTGGCGTGTTCAATGGCTAAGGAAAGATTGGGGGTCCTCTGCTCCGGTAGAGGCACGGACTTGCAGTCCATAATTGATGCCATCGCGAAAGGCGAACTTGACGCAGAAATCGCCCTGGTCCTTACGGACAAACCCGGGGTTATGGCCCTTGAAAGAGCAGAAAAAGCAGGTATAAAGAATGTCTGCGTAAACAGGAAAAAGTTTTCCGACCGTCAGCCCTTTGAGGAGGCTTTGGCAAAGGAACTTGAGGAAGCAGGAGTAACACTGGTTATCCTTGCGGGATTCATGCGGATTCTGAGTCCGTATTTCGTACATCTGTACCAAGGGCGTATAATCAATATCCACCCTGCGCTTCTCCCATCCTTTGGTGGTGCCCATGCCCATAGGGACGTGCTGGCATACGGTGTGAAGATTTCCGGCTGCACGGTTCATTTCGTAGACGAGGGCATGGACAGCGGCCCAATCATCATGCAGGCGGCAGTGCCGGTCTATGATGATGACACGGAGGAAACTCTTG
>DOYB01000156.1 GCA_003518745.1 Selenomonas sp.
ACCTACATTTTGCAGGTTGTTGCAAGCCCCAGTGTATATCCAATGAAAGCAGGACACCAGACAGCTTGGTAGCCACCCGATACCGAGTCGGATAGAAAATAATCCATTGCTGACATACCGACAATTCTATATCCTTGTAGTGTTACGCTAAATTAATACCACAAGGAGGAAAGGAGCATGACATCAATGGATCAAATCCATCGTATCAGAGATTTATACTATGGGCAAGACAAGTCTTTGACAGAAATCGCCAGCATAGAAAAACTTGACTGGCGAACCGTCCGCAAGTATGTGGACATGGAGGATTTTAACGAGAAGTCCCCCAGCCCTGGGGAAGATAAGCCTTCCTCAAAGCTTGACCGGTTCAAGCCGATTATTGACAGCTGGCTTCTGGAGGATAAGAAAGCTCCCAGAAAGCAGCGCCATACTGCCAAGAGAATCCACAGGCGTCTTAAAGACGAGGTGGAAGGCTATGACTGTTCTTACCGTCTCGTTGCCATTTATGTGGCAGGGAAAAAGAAGGAACTCCGTCTGAAAAAGCAGGAAGGATATATCCCGCTTGAACATCATCCGGGAGAGGCGCAGGCTGATTTTGGCTACGCTGACTTTTACGAGAACGGCAGGCTGCACCATGAGGCAAAATATCTTGTCCTCAGCTTCCCTTACAGCAACGGCGGGTATCTCCAGCTGAACTACGGCGAAAACATGGAGTGCCTCCTGGAAGGCCTGGTTGCGATGTTCGAGTACATCGGTGGCGTTCCCACTGAGATCTGGTTTGACAACACCCGCACCATCGTCACTGAGATCATCAAGGGCGGCGGCAGGGAGGTGACAGGGCGTTTTCAGCGCTTCTGTGAACACTACAGGTTCAAGCCCATATTCATGAATCCCGAGTCCGGCTGGGAAAAAGGGAACGTTGAGAATAAGGTCGGATACCTGCGCCGCAATGAGCTCGTCCCTGTCCCACATTTCGAGGCCCTTTCAACAAAGAATGGGGAGCTTCTGGCTGCATGTGACAGGGATATGGAGAGGGAGCATTACGATGATGGTGACAGCCGTTTCATCTCAGAACTATTTGAAGAAGATAAGGCTGCGCTCCTGCCGCTTCCGTCAGTGCCTTTTGATACGTCCCTCTACACTACTGCGAGGACAGATAAATACGGAAAGTTCACACTGGATGCCGGCAGGCACCGTTATTCCGCTTCCCCTGCTTTTTGTGAGGAAACCGTACGGCTGCATATAACTTCCTCTGAAGTGGCCGTCATGGACAGCGACCTCCATGAGGTGGTCCGCCACCGTCGGCTATATGGCGGGGAACACGAAAGCATGGACTGGATCCCTTACCTGCGCTATATTGCACGCAAGCCCCGCTCCCTTAAGAACAGCGGCATCTATACCATGATGCCGGAGTCCATGCAGATGTACATGGACAGCTGTGATGGGAAAGACCGCGGAAAGATTCTCAAGGTCCTTGCCGAACTGACCGAGCGGACCGGCTTTGACAGTGCGTTGGACACGGTGAACACGGCCATCCGCCACAATGCAACGGACCCCGACAGCCTCATGAACCTGTACAGGCGCACCTATATGGATGTCCCGCCGCTTCCCCCACTGGAACCTAATGATACGATCCCTCAGATGAAAGTGGTCGTGTTCCCTTCCGATCTCGGCACATTGGATGCCGTCCTCAGGAAAGGGGGTGCATCCAATGGCTGAACTGAAGGAATCCATTGAATCATGCTGCAGGCAGCTGAAGCTCTCCTCCAACCTTGCGGAAAGGGCCATGACACAGGAAGGGGGGACCAACCAGGAATACCTATATAACCTTCTGAGCAATGAAGTCGCTTACCGTAGGGAACGGCGCATAACAAAGCTCTTAAACACGGCCGGGTTCCCACGGATATATGAACGCGGGCAGTTCCGTACGGATGAGGTCGACTTCCCGTCAGGAGTCTCGCTGGATTCCCTGCTGAACCTGGAGTTCTACCGCAAGGGTGAGAACCTCATCCTGTATGGCAGCACCGGAACCGGAAAAACCATGCTCTCCACGCTGATCGGGATCTCGGCATGCAATGAGGACATCCCAGTAAAATTCTACCGCACCGCCGGACTGGTCAACCTTTTTTCGGAAAGCAAGGCAAAAGGCAGCCTTGCAGCCCTGAAGAAAAAGCTCATGAACGCCCAGATATTGATCCTTGATGAATTCGGGTATGTCCCGTATGACAGGACTGGCGCACAGCTCCTCTTTGATTACCTTTCCGAGATACATGAGCAGCGTTCGGTGATCCTCAATACGAACCTGGAGTTCTCGCAGTGGGTGAATGTACTGTACGATGAGAGGATGACCACGGCACTGATCGGAAGGCTGACGCACCATGTGGAGCTCATACTATTTCCCGGCGGAAACAACCGCCTTAGGGAATCAAGCATCAATGAAGCGTGGAACAGGATCAATGCAAAGGAGGTCGGCAACCATGGCGGGAAATAAAGCTTTCAATGTACACGACTTATATCCACAAGGCTACTGCTTTGACTACGAAGCATTCGAAGCAGACCCAGAGTCATATGTCTTCACT
>DOYB01000176.1:0-9114 GCA_003518745.1 Selenomonas sp.
TCGTAGGAAATAGTTATTTCCTCTTTGGTAAAGCCAGGCAGCTCCGCGAAAATCTCATAACGATCCTCTTCATCGATTACATCCACCTTAAAAGATGACAAAGCGCCACTCACCTTGCCGATTGGATTCATAGGCTGATCCATTGCCAGCTCAAACACACGCTCCAGCATCTCGCGTCCCCGTTCAGCATTCTCCTTCAAATTAAACGGCATAATCCGAAACATATCCATTCCTCCTGTGTCCATATAACGTATAGTCAAATTATACAGTAATTTTTCAAAAATTTCAACTATATTTGCATATCCTCTCCTTACGAAAAGATTGCCGGCTCCACCATTCGGTAAAGCCGGCAACCACACATTATTTTTTCGTAAGCACAAGGGCGCTTCCCACAGGACGCTCAGCGCCATCTGAGGGGGAGTTCACAATCCTGCCCTCAACCACCATCTCTGTGGAACCGCCTCCGTCAAGATTTATGGCTTCCACCGCGCCAAATTTCTTCAGCAGCTCAGCCCACTCTGTCAATGTGCAGCCATCGCTGTGGCTCTGGCGGCCATCCACCACTGCCAGGAGGAACTGCCCCTTATTCGTAAGCCCGACTGCACTGCGGGGCGCGCTGCCATAACGTATATCAGAAGGGAACTCCTCCTCCGCGGCAGTCACCTTCACCTTGCCATTCCTTACCAGGCAGGGGCCCGCCCCAAGGATATGCACCGCGTCATTCCAAGGCTTTCCAAGCTCCTGGCTCACTGTGACCTTGTCCCCCACACGAACCTTCGAGAAGGCCGCTTTAGAGGAACCATGGGCAGAAATAACCATCCCATCCCTGGGTATCATACTGTTTCCTGTCTGAATCTTTGTCACCTTTCCATCCTTTACCGTGAATTCGATGCCGAACTCATTGGTTCCGGTCCTGCTGCCATTCCAGAGATTATATATTACAAGACCATTTTCCCCACGCTCGGCATCAACCCCGGACACGGGAAGGGTCACATTGCCCATGGTTACGGTACCGTAATAGCTCACATCCCCAAACACCATGGAGCCGTCAGGCATGATTCCCATGGCGCTGCGAGTGAAATACGTAGTTCCCGCAATCTCCTCATCAATCTTGGTGATTCCCAGAATTTCCCCGGTACGGGCAAAATATGAGGCATTGATGGCCGCATCCGCCTCGGCAGATCTGGCAATATCAGACAGTGCCGCCCTTCCCGGAACCTGCCAATTCGCGAGTACCGGCTGGAGACTATACTTTTCAGGATCCGCAAAGAGGAACCATGCCGCCAGCCTGTCATTACCGCGCTTGAATACATATGTAGCCTGCTTGAGACCGGGAGCCACATCAACCTGTGTTACCTTCTCGGGCGAGAAAGGCTTTGGTTTATAGGCTTCATCAGGCTCCTCCTTTGTCTGTACCGGCGGCTTCATCCCCTCGGGATAGATATCCAGGAAGACTCTGGCAGGATTTTTCAGGCTGCCGTCCCGATAATTCAGGGCCTTCTTCAGGTCCACGATGACCCGCAGCTTTCCCTTCTTTTCCTCATACTTGAGCTTCCGGATTAAATCACTGGAGATCTTCGGCTTGCTCATATTTGAGACTTGTCCCACGTTGTCGAATTCCAGAACAATCCTTTTGCCATCCTTCTCAACACGAAGGTTATAATTAGGAATCTTATCCAAGTCAAAAACTATACGGTCATACTGACTGCCGTTATGATAGCGCACCCCGGACAGCGAAATCCCGGCAGAGGCTGCCAATACAGCGGTCTGAAACAAAAGCAGGAAAACCGCGGACAAGATAACGGACTTCCGCCAAAATCGAAACATTTAAATACTCCTTTCACATTCCTCAAAAAACGATACTTGCCACAGTATAACACAGAACGAAAAAAACAAAAAGCCCCGGCAGCTATAAAAGCCACCGGAGCCAAAAACACTTACTTTTCAATATTTTCCCCATTTGCCCGCGCTTGCGCTTCAATCTGTTTCTCGATTTGAGGGGAAAGCTGCTTGTACATCATATCCGCGATACCGATTCCGCCTGCCTTCGCTACATTCTCCATGACCTCAGTGTCGTGCATATCCCTGAAGATATCCATGGCATTGGACTCACCGAATAGCTCGTCCTTCGGAACGGTCTTGCGCATTTCCCTGAACATCATATTCAGGAAAAATGATTCAAAACCCTGGCATGCCTTCTTGAGTCCGTCCCGTTGCTTTTCCGCGTCTGTCTTTTCGGAAGCTACGGCCTTATCTATATTCTCCCTGGCCTCCTTGAGCATGCTGGAGAACTTAGCCTGGGATGCTACCGCGTCGGCAGAATCGTATGTGGAGTTCTGCTGCCCCAAGCCCGCATTGAATGGTGTAATCAGCATATTGCGCCTCCATAAACTACAGAATATTTCCGTCCGTATTTAAATCAGTTCCAGGGTTGCATGGATTGCTCCCGCGGCCTTCATGGCCTGGAGGATGGATATGGTGTCCCTGGGAGTTGCCCCAACCGCGTTGAGGGCACCTACTATATCACTGATACTAGACGTTGCCGGAAGCACTATGGTATTGCCTGCAGACTCCTTGACCTCTGTATTCGTATTGCTGGTGACCATGGTGCTGCCATAGCTGAATGGTGGTGGCTGATCTACCTCATTGGTCTGTTGGACGCTGATGGTCAGACCTCCCTGAGTAATGGAGCACTCGTCCACCGTCACATTGCCGCCCATGACAATGGTGCCGGTGCGCTCATTTACCACAACTCTGGCCACATTATCGGGCATAACATAAAGATCTTCAATGCTTGCCACGAACTCCACCAGATTCCCCCTGAAATACGAAGGTACCGAAATGTCAATCCGTCCCGGATTCGCCGCCTTTGCAATGCCCGCGCCGTACTGCGCGTTTATGGCATTCGCCACCCTTGCTGAGGTACTGAAATCAGCATGGGAAAGAGACAGGGACAGTCTCCCATTTGCCGCCAGCTCATCATCATCCACGGAACGTTCCACTATGGCCCCATTTGGGCAAGTTCCCACCGTTGGGAAGTTCTTGGCAGCTTTACTGCTGCTCCCTGAGCCCGCCGTGAAACCGCCCGTGGAAATGGGTCCCTGGGCAACGGCGTAAATCTCACCATTGGCCGCGCGAAGTGGTGTCTGGAGCAGTGTACCTCCCTGTATGCTCTTGGCATCGCCCATGGAAGATACCGTAATATCTATGGTGTCACCCTCCCGCACGAATGGCGGCAGAGTCGCGGTAACCATAACTGCTGCTACATTCTTTGGATCTAAATCGTCAAAATTGGCAACGGTAATACCATAGTTCCTCAGCAGGCTCAAAGTGGACTGGATCATCTCGGGTGACTTATCCGAATCTCCCGTCTTGTTAAGACCAACCACAAGTCCGTAGCCCATCAGCTGATTGGAACGAACCCCCTGAACCTTCGCAATGTCCTTGATACGAGTCGCCGGCGAATCAGCGGAGACCTCCCCGCTGAAACCCAAAAGACACATAGCCGTCATTCCGATAGCAAGTAATTTTTTCATACAAATCCCTCAGAACAAGAAATTGAAAATCTGGGTCAAGATGCCCTGACGCTGCTTTGCGTTAAGGGGACCCTTGCCGTCAAACTTCAGAGTAGCATCTGCCACCTGATTGGAATATATCGTATTATCATAGCGTATATCATCACGGCGCACAATCCCGCGGAAGGTTATCCGGTGTTCATCCCGGTTCTGCCAGATGGACTGCGTACCCTCCACCACCATATTTTCATTATCCAGAACATCCACCACCGTCACAGTGATACGCCCTGACACGGAGTTCACATCGCTGGCAGCCCCGTCAGCCTTGAAGCTGTCATTGCCGCTTGCGGACGCGGCCTTCAGGAAATCGAAAATACCGACTCCCGCGCTCAGACTGGTGCTGCCCGACTTGGAATTAGATGTGGACTTGGTGGCCGTAGTGCGGGTGGATTCATTTATTATTATAGTCAGGATATCTCCCACGTCGTGGGCCTTATGATCTGAATACAGGCTCCATCCCCTGTCCGACCAAAGTGATTTCGCCTCAGTCTGGACAGTACCGAAGCCAAGGCAAACAACCATGACTATAACCAGCAGGATTCCCGTCTTTTTCCTCATACAATCATCGCTCCCCGGAACAAACATTCCCGATAGTTTAGGCAGCCTACAATATTTCAACCGTGGTCGCGTCGATTACCCGACCCCGCAATATCTTCGATGAAGTGGCGTTTCTCACCCGGATTATATTCCCCACACGACCCTTTTGAAGGGCAACACCCTCCGTAGTTATCTTCACGCCGTTGTAGTTTGCCACGAGCTGCACGGGAGCTCCATTATCGATTACCACAGGATTCTGCAGAATCCCATCGGTAATGGGGGATCCGGAACGAATCACACGGTTCGGAACACGTCCCACCACTAATGCGGGATCCTCCAGATAGAACTCCGAACGATTCTCCACCTCATGCTCCTCAAACCTTACATCCGCGGCGGTCAGCAGCTGCTCCGGACGCAAATCCCTTGCCGCCACCAGCATCTGCCCATAGACATGAAGCTCATAATAGCATATCGAGCGTCGGTACAGAGCACCATTCACGTAGACCTTCACATAAACCGGGTTCAATCCCCCATACCGAAGATCCTTGGGCAGCTCCGTCTCACATACGAGCGTCCCCTCCGGACAACGCATACCTTGAACCTTTCGGGAAAGCATAATAGTGTACCTGCGGGTCTCCCCCTGCTCCTCAAGAGTCTTCTCAAGCCGTTCTCTGGCAAGAGCCTCTATATAGTCAGCAGGAATCACCTGTGGATAACGCTCATCCTGAGTACCCTGAAACTCCGCTTCTGCCACTGCAGGAAGAATCAATCCCCCTAACACCAGAAGAAAAGCCGCCAATACGCCGCAAAAGGCCCTGCCAAACCTAAAGCCCTTCATCAGCGCTTCAATCCATTTGCCACCTCAAGCATGGAATCGGAGGTGATAATGGCCTTGGAATTAGATTCATAGGCACGCTGTGTCTTTATCATATCCACCATTTCATCAACGATCTGGACACTTGACATCTCCAAAGTGCCTTGAGTCAGGGTTCCTGCCCCTTCCTCACCGGGATTGCTGTCAATGGGATCTCCCGAAGCCTCAGAAACCACAAAGAAGTTCCTACCTATCGAAGTGAGTCCCGAGGGATTCACGAAGCGGCTCAAGGTAATCTGTCCCACCTCCTGCTGCTCTCCTCCCGCAGGCCTGCAGGAAACACGTCCATCATTGGAAATGACGATGGAATCACTGGGAGCTGACTCATCAATTGTGATGGCAGGATCCAGCGGATAACCGTCAGTAGTCACCAGACGGCGCTCTGAATCCAGCTTGAAGGTACCATCACGGGTATATGCCGTAGTTCCATCAGGCAGAGTCACTCTGAAAAAGCCCTCCCCCTGTATGCCGATATCCGTAGGATTTTCCGTCAGTTGCAAAGGCCCTTGGACGAAAATGCGATTGGTTGCCGACACACGAGTGCCGAGACCAATCTGAAGTCCCGTGGGGAACCGAGAATCCGCGCCGCTGGCAGCTCCCGCCTCCCTCAAGGTCTGATAAATCAAATCCTGGAACTCTCCGCGGACCCGCTTACCTCCATAGGTGTTTACATTAGCGATATTATGGGCAACGATATCCATGTTCGTCTGCTGTGCCTTCATACCTGAAGCCGCAGACCAAAGAGATCTCATCATATCAAATTCCACCGTCCTTAAAACTATATAATAGCTCCGATTGTTATATCGAAAATAAACACGGATTTCTTAAATGGTAGGAAAGAAAAATTTTCCTCCCATCAAAAATCCGTGTCCTTGGATTCAAGTTCCTTATGTCAGCTCAATCTGCCCAACTGAGTAACGGACGACTCCAGCATGGTATCCTGAGTAGTAACCGCCTTGGAGTTTGCCTCATAAACTCTTTGGTTGTTTATGAGCTCCACCATCTCAGAAATAACGCTGGCATTGGAGCGCTCCAGCATTCCTTGCTGAACCTCCCCCTGCGCCGGCCTAGGCTGCGCGCCCTCCTGAGCATAAAGGAGATTATCTCCCTGCTTCAAGAGCGCCCTGGTATCATCAAAGGCAACAATCCTAAGCTGCCCTATCTGCTGGTTATCCGCGTAGACCTGCCCCTGAGCACCGAAACTGATTCTGGTAGCATTTGGCGGAATCCGTATCTCACCACCCTGAGTATTCAGCACAGCCTGCCCCTTGGTATTCCGAAGCACGCCCTGAGCATCCTTGAAAAGGGCTCCATCCCTTGTATAGCGTTCTCCCTGTTCGGTCTGAACAGCGAAATAACCCTCGCCGGAAATAGCCAGATCTAAAGGATTTCCGGTAGTCTCCATAACCCCCTGGGACCTGTCCATGCCAACCTCATCCACATAGGAACCGACCCCCAGAGTACCGACCCTGGGTTTCTTCCTGTCCCCCACGCTGAATCCATTTATGGCCGTTATATCATCATGCTCATCATAATCATAGAGTCTCTTGATGAACATAGGCTCAAACTCGCTGGTAATGGCCACATCCCGCTTATAGCCGGAGGTATTCACGTTCGCGAGATTGTTGGCAATCACATCGGTCCGTTTAGCCTCAGTAATCATGCCGGCCGCGGCCGCATAAAGCCCACGCCACATACTTTTTTCACCTCGCAGCACTATTTCAAGTCATTATCTCTAGGTTTCATATTCTATACAATATCAAAAAATCCTCTTTCAATTTGAGATTATCTTTCGTACTTCGTGTTGGTTGCCTTTCCATCAAACTTGCTGAAGACATCCAACGCCTTGCCGGTGCCCAAAGCTACACAGGACAATGGATCATCCGCTACAAAGGTAGCTACCTTCGTTTCCCTGCGAATAAGCTCATCCAGTCCGTACAGCATAGCTCCGCCCCCTGTAAGGGTGATTCCACGATCTATTATATCTGCTGACAGCTCAGGAGGAGTATCCTCAAGCACCTGCTTCACGCAATCCACGATAAGTCCCACCGACGGCGCGATGGCCTCTGCCGCCTGGGCCGTATTTATACTGATGCTCTTTGGCAGTCCCTTCAACAAATCACGGCCGCGAATCTCAATGGACACATCCCTCGCGTCGGGGTATGCTGCCCCAACATCGATTTTAACGTTCTCCGCGGTACGCTCACCAATCATCAGATTAAACTCACGTCTCACATACGCAATGATATCCTCGTCGAACTTATCGCCGCCCACTCTCAGACTGCCGCTCAACACGATGCCTCCAAGGCTGATAACCGCCACGTCAGAGGTGCCGCCTCCGATATCTACCACCATTGAGCCCATCGGCTCTGAAATATCCAAGCCTGCCCCAAGAGCTGCCGCAAGCGGTTCCTCAATAAGCTGGACATTACGCGCTCCGGCCTGCTCCGCGGCCTCCTGAACCGCCCTCTGTTCCACCATAGTCACCCCGGAAGGCACGCAAATCATAATACGCGGCCTGAAAACGAAGCTTCTGCCAACTACCTTATCGATGAAGTACCTGATCATGCTCTCAGTAATGCTGTAATTCGCTATTACACCTTCCCTAAGGGGCCTTATGGCAACGATATTCCCGGGAGTACGCCCTATCATGCGGCGCGCCTCTTCACCGATTGCCAACACCTGATTTGTATCCTTATTTATTGCCACGACTGAGGGTTCCCTGAGCACAATGCCCTTACCCTTCACATATACCAACACATTCGCGGTACCCAAATCAATTCCTATATCCATGGACATGCCAAACATGGCTCACTAATCCCCTCTCAAAAAAACGTTAAGACGATCCCGTCTCCCTGTACAAACCGAATACTATAATACTATAGATTCTCCCTCTATGACAACACTTTTCACCATTTCATTATTTTCCGAAAAAACAATGTCCCCCATTGACTTTCCCTTCCCTGAATGTTACGATAATACTGAATTATTTCTCGTCTTTCAACTTAATTTTAATAAACATTTATGAGGGGGTTTTTTCATGTTCAACAGAAGGAAAATCGTAGTTATCGGAGCCAGCAATGTTGGGTCTGCAGTGGCAAACAAAATTGCTGATTTCCAGTTGGCCTCGGAGGTCGCGCTCATAGACCTGAACGAAGACAAGGCCTGGGGCGAAGCGAAGGACTCCAGCCATGCCACATCCTGCGTATACAGCACCAATATAAAATTCCATCTGGGCAACTACGACGATTGTAAGGACGCCAACATCGTTGTTATCACGGCAGGTCCCTCCATCCGTCCCGGCGAGACTCCGGACCGTCTGAAGCTGGCCGGCACCAACGCCAAGATTATGAAATCCGTCTTCGGCGAAATCCAGAAGCGCACCAAGGAAGCCATGATCATCATGATCACGAACCCCCTCGATGTGGCGACCTATGTTGTTTCCAAGGAGTTCGACTATCCCCGTAACCTCATTCTTGGCACCGGCACCATGCTTGAGACCTATCGTTTCCGCCGCATTTTGGCAGATAAGTATCAGGTAGACCCCAAGAATATCAACGGCTACGTTCTGGGCGAGCACGGCAACTCTGCCTTCGTTGCCTGGTCCACCACCGGCTGTGCCGGCTTCCCCATCGAGCACCTTGACGAATACTTCCACAAAACAGACCGTCTTGACAAGAAGGCCGTGGAGCAGGAGCTTGTTCAGGTGGCCTACGATGTCATCAACAAGAAGGGCTTCACCAACACCGGTATCGCCATGGCTGCTTGCCGCTTCATCAAGGCTGTGCTCTACGATGAGCACACCATCCTGCCCTGCTCCGCAGTGCTTGATGGCGAGTATGGCCTCCACGATGTGGNNTCTACGATGAGCACACCATCCTGCCTTGCTCCGCTATCCTTGAAGGCGAGTACGGCATCAAGGATGTCGCCCTCTCAATTCCCCGCATGATCTGCGCCACTGGCATTATGCGTTCCTTCGAGATCCATCTCAATGACGAGGAGCTTGCCGCAATGCACAAGGCCGCCCAAAGCGTCCGCAGCGCGCTGGATGGAGCAGGTATCGCGTAATTGTAATATCGGACAAAATCTTTCAAACAAAAAGCAGGGCTGTCTCAGCTCTGCTTTTTT
>DOYB01000176.1:9164-9290 GCA_003518745.1 Selenomonas sp.
TTTTTTCGTTCATTAATATCCAACAGAAATGGCCCATCCATCTCCCAGCTCCCGATAATAAACCAATTCATTAGGAAATTCCGTGGGGAGAGTTTCGTCATCCACCATATGACTTTGAAATATATA
>DOYB01000061.1 GCA_003518745.1 Selenomonas sp.
AGCGCAGAAGCCCAATTCACCAAAAGCCTCTATGCCTACACTGCCGGCAGAACGGATACCACAGACTTTACGAGAAATCCTGACTCCCATGACAACGCAAATCGCTTTCTGAACCATGGAAACTATCTGGCATATGGATTGGGGGCGACAGCTCTCTGGGTCCTGGGAATCCCCCATGGGTTTGCCCTCATGCATGGAAAAACTCGTCGAGGCGCCCTTGTATTCGATGCCGCAGACTTGATCAAAGATGCAATCGTGCTGCCATGGGCGTTCATTTCTGCCCGTTATGGCCGACAGGACAAAGAATTTCGTCAAATTTGCCTGCAAAAATTCACAGAACACAAGGCTCTCGATTTTATATTCGATCAAATCAAACACCAGAGCCGTTCCATTCCAGAGGAGCGTGACGGAATATGATGGTTATATTCACCAGCCGAAGCGAGAAAAAAGCACTCATGTCCACCAGAAAGATTCTGGACACGTTCGCCGACCGCATTGGCAATGATACATGGAAAACTATCATCACTGAGGATGGTCTGTCTACCGTAAGACTTCTCCTGAGGAAGCATGCTACAAAAAGCACGGCCGTAGCCTGCCACTGGCTCCGTTCCAGAAACCGCAGCGAGCTTTTATGGGTTGTTGGGAATCGAGATAAATTCAACGATCAGGGAATTGTTCCCGTTCATTCCACAAAGAAAAATCTCCGCCATGGCGAATGGGAAAACAACTGGATACACCTTCCTGCCATCAAGGCTTTGACTGCCGTAGCTTCACTGCTGCATGACTGGGGGAAAGCAAATCAAGCCTTCCAGAAAATGCTAGCCTCGCCGTTGAAGCATAAGGACCCTTTCAGGCATGAATGGCTTTCCTGCAAATTGATTTCTGCTCTGATTGCCTCCACAGGCTCCGGTGACAGTGACAAAATATGGATTGAAAAACTGCATAATTTCTCATTCGATGAAAAAACAATATCGAAAACGCTCCCTAATATTGTAAACGAGACCTTTGCAGGCCTACCACCTATTGCAAGCCTTATCTGCTGGCTCATCCTCACCCACCACCGCATGCCCGGCTTGGACAAAAATACCGGATTGAAGTACAAAGGAAATACCAAGGACTCCATCTCTGCTATGTTGTCAATCATAGAAAGCGACTGGGGTTATCAAAAGGATATATCCGTCCCTGTCAAATTTCCGCACGGACTCTTAAAAACGTCCGTTACCTGGGAAAAGCAACTGAAAAAATGGACGCAGAGATTACTGGACGAATGTGAAAACATCCTGCGCCTCCTCGAAACGCCGGCCCTGCGTCCGGTTCTTCACTATGCACGTCTGAGCATGATGATGGCAGATTATTATATATCTTCCAAACCCGCAGACACAAACTGGAAAACAGATTGCGACCTGTATGCCAAATCCGGAGCAGGTCAGAAACTGGATGAGCATTTGGTACGCGTAGCGGAACAAGCTTTGAAAATAGTACATCGCCTGCCTCAACTGTCCGAGCATATGGATTCCGCAAAGGATATCCGAGCACTGCGAAAAAAGAGCCCGAAACCCTTTATATGGCAGGACAATGCGGTAGAAGATATTCGACATTTCCGCGAAGCACATGATACGGATGCAAATAATGGTTGGTTCATCGTGAATATGGCAAGCACCGGTTGCGGAAAAACCATTGCCAATGCAAAAATCATGCAAGCTATTTCAAAAGACGCAAAATCCCTTCGCTACATTCTAGCTCTTGGACTGCGTTCTCTGACTCTGCAAACAGGAACCGAATACCGTCAGCGCATAGGCCTAAGCGAAGACGAACTGGCCGTTCTGGTTGGTGATTCTTCGGTGAGGGAGCTTTACCAACAAGCACAGGAAGATTCAAACTCCGAGGAATCCCGGCAGGAGGATCTGCTGGACAGCAGTCTCCATTATGCTTTGGACAATTCGGACAATTTCCTTGACATTTTCTTTGACAACAACAAGCCTTCGTCAGCAAGGAAAAATCAGGCCTTCCTTTACAAACCTGTACTCGTCGCAACAATAGACCACTTCATTCTGGCTTCCGAAACCACACGCGGTGGAAAATATATGCTCCCCTTCCTACGGCTAATGTCTTCCGACCTTGTCATAGACGAAGTGGACGATTTTAACGCAAACGACCTTATCCCCATCGCACATCTCGTCCATTTAGCCGGCATGCTTGGAAGGAATGTGGCAATTTCTTCAGCTACCATTCCGCCTGATCTGGCTGAAGGCCTGTTCTGCTCCTATCGAGAAGGACGCGAACTATACAACGGCTTCACTCAGCAGCATACATCGCTCACCTGCGTCTTGTGCGACGAATTCAAGACATCTGTCAGCAACATCCCTGGCACATTGGATACTGCAGGTCAGGATTACCGGAAACTTCACGAAGAATTCGTCCGCAAGCGTATCTTGAAACTGGGGAAGCAAACAGTAAAACGAAAGGCATGCCTTATCCCATTAGACAAAACCGAAATCCCGGAGGACTCACAGCTAACGTCCCTATACTTCTCCAAAATACGGGACGCTGCCATTTCCATGCATAACTCCCATCATTTTATCGATACCATATCCGGCAAGAAAATTTCCTTTGGTCTGATACGCATGGCAAACATAAATCCCTGTGTATGCCTGAGCCTGTTTCTCCTGCACACGGATTGGAAGGGCTGTGCCGTGCGGCTGATGACCTATCACAGCCGTCAGACACTTCTGCTGCGCCATGAACAGGAAACCTATCTGGACAGAGTGCTGAAGCGCAAAGAAGCGGATCCTTCCGGAAACCTGAGCGACCCTGTTATACGTACACACATCAACAACACCATCGAAGATAATCTAATTTTTCTCGTCATCTCAACTCCTGTAGAAGAAATCGGGCGAGATCATGATTTCGACTGGGCAGTGGTAGAGCCCTCCTCTTATCGCTCCATTATCCAACTGGCAGGAAGAATCCTTCGACATAGAAAGCCAAAGGAAGATATATCATCTCCTAACATTGCCATACTACAATACAATCTCAAAGGCTTGGAAGGAGATAGTCATGCTTTCAGTCGCCCCGGCTACGAAACCTCTAACAGATACAGGTTTACAAGCCATGATATGAACGATCTGGTTGACCAATCCGAACTGCTCGCGAGAGTGGATGCCGTTCCAAGAATCCTGAAACCGTCTACGTTGGAACCCCAAAAGCACCTGATTCATTTAGAGCATCAGGTAATGCAGGACTTTCGGGATATGTCCGTTACAGGACCCGAAACACTGCACGGGTATTTCAAAGAATATTGGTGGATGACAGGTATTCCGCAAGTGCTCCACCCCTTCCGGGAAGGAGACACGCAAATGCAGTTATATCTGTGTTATCGGGACGGAAAACTCGTATTCTGCGAAAAATCAAAGGAAGGAGATTACATTCCCACGGAAAGTACATTCCAAATCGAAAACACTCCAAATATCGTGGAACCTACCGCCCTAAAACGGCTTTGGCTGAACAGAGATTATGAAGCAGCCCTACACAAACAACTATCCCTTTCAGACTGTCCCCCGGAAACGGAAGATACGATGCTGGAGCAGCTAAGCAAGAAATACGGAAAGATTGCTTTTCCTGCATGCTGGTCAAATTCTCGATATGTCCTGCTTTATTCCGACCAGTTTGGATTGTGGAAAAAAGAGTAAAAAAAACAATTGTTCGGACTCTGGTGTCGACAAAATACGGACAATTGCGTTATAATACCTTCAGTGCCGTTTGGCGGAGCTTGCCCTCACCACGAAAGGAGGGCTCGCCTATGGATGATAACTCAATCATGGCTTTGCTGTTGATGCTGTTGATTCTCATGACGATAAAAAAGTAACCCGCCTTTCCTAGTTGTCAGCTTAAAAGGCGGGTAATTTAAAAATATCCCATCTGAGGGCGAAACCGCTAGGCGGCACTCCTCTTTACTACTAGTATACATCAAATTTTTTTACACTGCAAGATAATACATCCGCCGAACAGGCGGTTTAGAAATTGGTATTTTATAAAATTTATTTCCGCCGCATAGGCGGC
>DOYB01000122.1 GCA_003518745.1 Selenomonas sp.
TAAGATTTCGGGAGAATAAGAATATTATAAATAAATTCCATGGGGGTGCAGTATGGTTAGACGGGTGTTTGTCATCGTACTGGACAGTTTTGGCATAGGAAGGGAGCCGGACGCGGAGGAATTCGGGGACGGTGATTGCAACACACTGGCTTCTATTGCGGGGTCGCCGAAATATTATACGCCGAATCTGGAGAAGCTGGGACTTTTCAATATCGACGGGGTGGACTGCCGCAGAAGAGTGTCCAATCCACTGGGCAGCTTTGCTCGGCTGAGGGAGCTTTCGAGGGGAAAGGACACCACCGTAGGTCACTGGGAATTGGCAGGTGTCGTGTCGGAAAAGCCGCTGCCAACATATCCTGACGGATTTCCGGAAGAACTTGTGGAGGAAATGGAGGAGGCTTTGGGCAGGCAACTGATATGCAACCTGCCCTATTCAGGTACGGAAGTGCTTCGTGACTATGGGGAGGAGCATGAGAAGACAGGGGCCCTGATTGCATACACCTCAGCGGACAGCGTTTTCCAGATAGCGGCCCATGAGGAACATGTGCCGGTAGATCAGCTTTATGGATACTGCCGCATAGCAAGGCGGCATTTACAGGGGAAGAACGGGGTGGGGCGTGTCATAGCCAGGCCCTTTGAGGGCAGTTTTCCAAACTATCGGAGAACTCCAAGGCGGCACGACTTTTCCTTGGAGCCGCCGGGAGATACCATGCTGGACGCTCTTCAAAGATCAGGCTTCGCGACTATCGGCGTGGGGAAGATATACGACATCTTCGCGGGACGAGGTATCAGCCGCAGCTTTGGTGTAAATGAAGACGATGCTGATGGCATGAGAAAGACGCTGATGCTACAGAAAGAGGATTTTGTCGGACTTTGCTTCGTGAATCTCGTCGATTTCGATATGAAATATGGACATCGCAGAAATATTGACGAATACGCGGAGAATGCTTCGAGGGTGGATGTACAGCTTGGTAAGTTCATGGAAGGTATGAGGGCAGGGGACGTGCTAATGGTAACCGGTGACCATGGCTGCGACCCGGGAGCGCCAGGTACTGATCATACCAGAGAGTATGTGCCGCTTCTCGTTTATGGGGACGAAGTGCGTGAGGGTGTCAATCTGGGAACATATCCGACCTACGCTATGTTGGGGGCAACGGTGGCGGATATGTTCTGCGCGAAGTTCAAGACCAAGGGCGAAAGCTTTTGGCAAAGGATACGAAAAGCTTGAGAGGATAGTCTGTTATGAGGATGTATGATCTCATAGTGAAGAAACGAAACGGCGGAGCACTCGCGTATGATGAAATTGAATACATGATAGATGGTTACGTCAAGGGACTCATTCCTGACGGGCAGATGTCGGCCATGCTTATGGCTATCTGGTTTCGAGGGATGAGTGATCGTGAGACTACAGAGCTGACTCAGATAATGGCAGAGTCGGGTGATATGGTTGATCTTTCGGCAATTGATGGTCTGAAGGTGGACAAGCACAGCACCGGAGGCGTTGGGGACAAGACAACGCTTATTGCTGCACCGATTGTGGCTGCCTGTGGAGGCAGGGTGGCAAAGCTCAGCGGCAGGGGACTGGGGCATACGGGCGGAACACTGGACAAGCTGGAGTCGATTCCGGGCTATCGTACGGCTCTTTCCCGGAGTGAATTCTTCGATGTGGTTAATCGATGCGGGGTGAGCGTCATTGCCCAATCCGGTAATATTGTTCCTGCCGACAAGAAGCTTTACGCTCTCAGGGATGTTACGGCTACCGTGGATTCCATTCCCCTTATTGCCTCGTCTATCATGTGCAAGAAGCTGGCTGCCGGAAGTGATTGTATATTGCTTGATGTGAAGACAGGAAGCGGAGCCTTTATGAAGACTCTGGAGGATTCCGTCCGCTTGGCGGAGACCATGGTGGCCATCGGAGAAGGCGCCGGCCGCAGGACTGTGGCACTGATTACCAATATGGATGTGCCGCTGGGGCGTAGAATAGGAAATACACTGGAGGTCATTGAGGCAATAGAGGTTTTGAATGGCGGGGGTCCTGAGGATCTCAGGGAGGTGTCTCTGGAACTGGCGGCTAATATGCTCTTTCTCGCGGGCAAGGGAACGCTTGAGATATGCAGGGCTATGGCAGAAGGTTCTCTTGAGAATGGAACTGCGTTTGAAACCTTTTGTGACATGGTTAAGGCACATGGCGGAGATGATTCCGTGTTAAGGCATCCTGAGAGGTTTGAAACCGCGCCTTATTCCTTTGAAGTGACAGCGGATTATAATGGATATATTACCGGTATGGACGCAGAGGAAATAGGTTTGGTTTCTATGGTACTTGGCGCGGGCAGGGAGCGGAAGGAGAGCAGTATTGATTTCAAAGCAGGGCTTGTACTGCATAAGAAATATGGGGATATGGTGAAAAAAGGCGAGAGCCTTGCAACCCTGTATACCTCTAAGCGGGAAACTCTTGCCGAGGGAGAACGCAGATACCGCGGGGCCCTTACCATTGGAGAACGTGCGCCGAAGCCCAGAAGGCTGGTTTATGCCCGGGTTGAGAAGGGGGGCGTTGAGCGTTATGGATGACGCTAGGCTCATTGACACGGCGAAGGAGTACAGGGAACGCGCTTATTGCCCATTCTCAAGGTTCAAGGTGGGGGCGGCGGTCCTTACTAAGCGTGGAAACGTATATGGGGGCTGCAATATAGAGAATGCTTCGTATCCACTGACGAATTGCGCTGAAAGGACTGCGATTTTCAAGGCAGTTTCAGAGGGGGAGCATGAGTTTGAGGCTATTGCGGTCATAGCTGATACGGAGTCCCCATGTGCTCCCTGTGGCGCCTGTCGGCAGGTCATGGCAGAATTCAGGATTCCAAGGATAATAATGGCTAATATGGCGGGGGATGTGAAGTCTGTTTCATTGCGGGAGCTTCTGCCATTTGCCTTTACAAACGAAGGAATTTCGAGGAGATAGGAGGGGCGAGATGTTTCTGGTAATAAATATATTGGGAATTTTTGTGTTCTTGGGAATCGGGGTATTGTTTTCCAAGCGAAGGAATGAGATTAAGTGGAACTCCATAAAAGTTTTGCTCTTGGTGAACGTACTTCTTGCCGGGTTCTTCATATATCTTCCTGTGGGAAGAGAACTCGTGATAACGGTGGCAGGAGCCCTTACGTGGCTGCTGGAGGTATCTTACTCGGGGATTTCCCTTGTGTTTGGAGAATGGGCGAAGCCTGTTGGAAGCAATGTGAATTTCTTCATGGGGGTGCTGCTTCCCCTTCTTCTGGTGGTACCTCTGTTTGATATCCTGACATACTTTGGCATCTTGCCGGCTATAATTCGCGTCTTGGGAAATCTGATGGCACTGATTACCAGGCAGCCTAAGTTCGAAGCCTTCTACGCCGTAGAGATGGTTATCCTTGGCGGTATCAAGTCTCTCGCGGTATCAACGCTTCAGCTTAAAAGAATGAAGGCGGACAGGAATCTTACCATTGCAATGATGACTCTGAGCGGCACTTCGGCTGCCGTACTTGTGGCTTATATGCAAATGCTGCCGCCTGAGTATGTTATCGCCGCGCCTCCACTTAATATGATAAGCGCGTTGCTGATAACGAATCTTTTGCATCCTGTAAGGCTTTCGGAAGAGGAGGACGTGGTCGCAAAGCTGGATGATGGGGATAAGGAAGGTGAGCCCTTCTTTTCCTATTTGAGCGGTTCGATTGCGGCGGCAGGCCGTATGGTGCTTGTCATTGCGGCTACGCTGGTGGCCTTTGTGGGAATCCTGACTCTTGTGGACAAATGCTTCATGATGCTTCATCCTTCATTTACATTGGAAGCGGTTTTGGGATATGTTATGTTTCCCTTTGCGTGGCTTTTGGGCCTTTCATCTCCCGAGGCATTTCAAATGGCGCAGTACATGGGACTTAAGCTGGTGACAAATGAATTCGTGGTGATGCATCAGGTCAAGGACATCGTGGAAGGCTTTACTCCCCATATGCAGTGCGTATTGACTGTTTTCCTTACGTCCTTTGCCAATTTCAGCGCTGTTGGTGTCATCAACGGCATTTTCAGGGGAATCGCTGATGACAGCAAGAGAGATTTCATTGCCCGCAATACCGGATACATCGTATTGGCGGGGCTGCTGGCTTCACTGATGTCTGCTTCTGTTGCCGGACTGTTTGTGTGGTGATATTCAAGGTTGAGGTATTTGATGTATTAATCCGCAGTTTCAGGCGAGACTGCGGATTAATACATTGATGGTGGGCCGGCAGATCGCTTGAGGCCACGGAAACAGGCATGCTGATATACAAAGTATTTCTGAGGGGAATTTGGAATGAAGATTGCTTTTTTTGATTCAGGTATCGGGGGACTTTCCGTTCTGCATCATGCCATGAGGGTTTTGCCTAATGAAAGCTTTGTCTTTTTTGCTGATGAGGACCATGTTCCATATGGCACAAAGACCAGGGAAGAAGTCATGGGATTCGTGGACGAGGCCTTTGGGTTCCTGACGGGATTGGGGGTGGATGCTATAGTGGTGGCCTGCAATACCGCTACCAGTGTGGCGGTACAGGAGATGCGCAGCCGGTATGATATCCCCATAATAGGCATGGAGCCCGCGGCTAAACGGGCATTGGATCTTTACGGGAACAGAAGGGTTTTGGTGACGGCTACCCCTATAACGGTAAAGGGGCGGAAGCTGCGGCTTTTGATGGAGAATGTGGATAAGCACAAGCTTGTGGACCTGCTGCCGCTTCCAAGGCTGGTTGAGTTTGCCGAGAAGCAGGAGTTTGATTCAGAGGCAGTGAGGGAATATCTGGCGCATGCGTTTTCCTCTTATGATTTCTCTGAGTATTCTTCACTGGTCCTGGGGTGTACCCACTTCAACTATTTCAAGGATGTTATGCGCAGCCTGCTGCCGGAGCATGTTAAGTTCGTGGATGGAAATGAGGGTACCGTGAAGGAACTGATCAGAAGGCTT
>DOYB01000015.1 GCA_003518745.1 Selenomonas sp.
GCTGTTGGGGAGCGTTCTGCTGGAACTGCTGAGTACCCTGTTGCTGTGGAGCGTTCTGTTGGAATTGCTGAGTGCTCTGCTGTTGGGGAGCGTTCTGCTGGGATTGCTGAGTGCCCTGTTGCTGAGGGGAATTCTGCTGTGGCAGGGGAGCGCCTTCCTCAGCGGATGGACGCGGCATGAAGAACTGTACTAATTGCTTGAGAAATTGAAAGGAGGATCCTTCCGTATTGTTTTGCGGCAGGGGCATGGTACCGGCTGTTTGAAGCTGGGAAAGCAGCTGCTGCAGGGCCGGAGGAAGATCTTCCATTGCTTTGGTATCCAAAAGCTCGAATGCCAGCTTGTTCAGGATAATCGGTTCAAGAACATTGCCTTCCTGCTCTGTTAAATAGGTTTTTAAATTTGTGAGGAGGGCCTGCATCTGATCGCTTATTTCCATGGAAAAACCCTTGTCGGACAGCACTGCCATCTGGGATAGCATGCGGGAAAAAACCGATAGCTGCTCCATGGAAAAACGCTGACTTTCCAAAGTGCTTCCGATACCCTGAGCCAGAGTTTCATCCATGGAAAAGGCCTGTTTCATGACATTCTGGATGACCTTTTGTATGTTTTCAGGTAATTTCTCTACACCTTCCTGCTGATTTGTTGAAATCTTGGAAAGGATGCCGGTCATATCGTTAACGGCGTTTTTTATGCTGACATTTGTTCTTGGACTAAAGCCGGAGGAACTGCCATCCTCTCTCCGTGATACGCCGTCTACTGTGGATGAAGTCTGTGGGCGTCCTACAGGTCTTATTGGAACCGGATTAGTCTCTATTGGCATGTCAGTTCATCTCCCGCTATCGTTGACTTTCAATAATGGATTTAATGGGTTCGAAGGATTTTCTATGGATTGGGCAGGGCCCATATTTTCTTATTGCTTCAATATGCTCTTGAGTCCCATAGCCCTTGTGACGGGAAAAGCCATATTGAGGGTATTCCCTGTCATACTCGTCCATAAGACGGTCCCTGGTTACCTTGGCTATAATGGAGGCCGCGGCAATGGAGGCTGATTTTGCGTCTCCCTTTATGATGGACAATGAAGGCATAGGCAGTCGTTCCAGCCGGACGGCATCTATGAGAACCTTTTCCGGCTGTGGCTGCAGGGCGAATACTGCTTCGTACATGCCGTTTATGGTTGCCTGATAGATGTTGACCCTGTCTATGGTGGCGGCATCTACCAAGGCTGTGCCGATGGCTATGGCCTTTTCACTAATTGCTTCGAAAAGCTCTTCTCTCAGTTTGGGTGAAAGCTTCTTGGAATCGTTCAGGTGAGGCAGGTAAAGCTCGTGAGGAAGTATTACCGCAGCGACTGATACGGGGCCTGCCAATGGCCCACGTCCGGCCTCGTCAACGCCTGCTACCATACCGCAGCCCTCTTCATGGGCTTGCCTCTCATAGGTGTATAGGCTTGCTATACGAGCCCGCTCCTCCTGTTGGTGCCGGTATCGCCGCAAAAGGGTTTGAACAGACTTCCTTTGGTCTTCACGGCAAAGCTCAAGGAGCTCATCGCTTACCTGGTCTGAAGAAAATAAAGCACCTAATTCTTTTATCGTCATTTTACTGGATTCCATTAAGTACCTTCTTTCAGTCATTCTCGACTTCCTGTACCGAGTCAAGGGTAATACGTCCCAGCTTTCCGGAACGGAATTCTGATAATACGATACGTGAAGCCTTCTCGTAATCCACGTTGCCCCCACGGACAAGGCAGCCACGCTTTTTTCCTGCTATTTCCAGAAGCTCTATGCCAGCTGATGGAAGCTCCTGCTGGTATTTGAAGCGTTCCGCAAGAAGCTGAGGGTATTGAGAAGCCAGTACCTCCAGCAGAAGGCAGGAGACCTGCTCCAGGTCATATATATCATCGTTAATGGCTCCGGTGAAGGCCAATCTTAGGGCGGCGACAGGTGATTCGAATTTGGGCCACAGTATGCCCGGGGTATCCAGTAGTTCCATCTTATTGGCGATTCGTATCCATTGCTTTGCACGGGTAACGCCGGGCCTATCTTCCGTCTTTGTTCGGGCAGCCCCTGCCAGACGGTTGATGAGGGAGGATTTTCCCACATTGGGGATTCCAAGAATCATGACTCTTGCGGCTCGGGGATTAGCTCCCTTTGATACAAGCTTGTCGGTCCTTGGACGAGCCAGCTCTTCGGCAAGGCTTACAAGCTGCTTCATACCCTTACCCTTAACGGAATCTATGGCAACGGTCTTTATGCCGCGGGCTGAGAAGTATTCTGTCCAGCCCTTGGTGGAAACAGGGTCAGCCAGGTCAGCTTTATTTAATGCGATCAGCTTCGGTTTGTCTGATAGTATTTCCCGAAGCATGGGATTTGCGCTGCTGGCAGGTATACGTGCGTCCAGCAGTTCTATCACCACGTCCACAAGCTTAAGATTTTCTTCGATTAGCTGCCGGGCCTTTTTCATATGGCCTGGAAACCATTGAAGCTTCGGGATATCCAGGGATTGTGTCGGGGAATTGACAGTCATTTTAAGCCTCCTTATAGTATTTCACCGGATTTACTCCTCTTAGACTACTATAACATTATTTGATGTTAATGCAAGTCTACATGCATGTTCGTTCCATAAATAGGGATTTATGCGACTGTCCAAAGTCGCACGAATGGACGATTTGCTGTGTATCAAGCCTTCCCCTTGAGGGGAAGGTGGCAGCCGTAGGCTGACGGATGAGGTGGCTT
>DOYB01000236.1 GCA_003518745.1 Selenomonas sp.
TCCCTGGAAGGAAAGCTTTTCGTGGCGTTTGTCACTTTGATCTATCTCTCCTATATCCAGAAAAGGATGGAAGAGAAGGGCTTGTTCTCCACCTACACCATGCACGAACTCCTCGACGAGCTGGACGTGATCGAATGCTTGACGGAGCCCGGAAAAGCGCCGATACAGGGTGAAGTCCTCAAAAAGCGGGAACAGGTTTACCGGGACATGCACCTTGCCCCGCTACTGGCTGCAGGTCAGGGTGCTGATGCATAGTTATGTGATCCGGGAATTTAGGATCTAAATGATGTTGATAGGTGTATGCTATTCTGATATACTAAACAATAGAAAATGGGATTTATTTCCAGGCTAGGGGGCTGCTAAGTGAGTTTTATTTATGCAGAAAAGTACCGCAGCGAGGACATTGGCGTTGAATCAGTCCGCATACTCTGTGACACTAAAATAATCCCTGACGAATATACCTCCATGCATTTTTCCAAAGTCCAGTGTGATTGTGTTACAAAATACGGGATTGTGAAAAGCACAATTTGCAATCCACAGTTATGTGTTTCTTATGCCGGAAACAACATTCTATTTGCAGCCAGACTGTTCAGCAAACTAAGGGATATGGAATCTTTTGAAAATGACGAAGTATCTGCCTTGGCATTAGATGTTCATAATGAGGCCGCTGCCTTACATAGTACAGACGACCCCAACCGATACGACGACATTGAATTCCTTATCACATACTATCACAATGGTAATTATCACATTGATCGTGTTAAGCAGGGGACGATTGAGCGTGATCTGCCGCTAGCAAGCATTGGATCCAAGGAAGCGTTTGAGGTATTTCAGAAAGAACGCTTATCCCTTGGAGGCATTGTTTCAAAACACACTCGATCTGTATTTCGGGATGTGGTAGCTGGATGTAAAGATGATTCTGTCGGTGGGAGAGTCGTTGAAATCGAGTATGATCGCAGTGCTGACAGCTTTGTCTTTCATTGGGAAAACGCCTATTACACCGAAAAACCACAAATAATAAAGCTGGGAGATAACATTATCCTTTCTACATCTGCGAGTGATGGCGGCTATTCATACGAAGTGGTCCATAAAGACATTCAAAATGTCTTTTATGTTATTGATCAAATGAAGCCAGCAATCCTATACAGCCGTCAATTTCGTGTTAGTGAAAAAGATTTACAAAACCCAAATCTGTTTGGAATAATGCTCCCAATGTTGACCGAACAAAATGGAAATGGGACTGTTACCCGATACCGTTGATAAAAGGATTGAAAACACTTCCTCCCGTGTGAAGCGCCAGAGTACTGCAAAGTGAACAGATGACGAAAGACGGCCCGGATTATCCGGACCGTCTTTTAGTCGCCGGGAGGTTTGACGGTTACGCGGCAAAGGCTGCCTCACGCCCTGCGCGGCTCTTGCAGCCGCAGCCGATCGGCGATGGTAGCGATAAACGCGGAGTTGCTGGGGCGCCAGCTGGTGGGGGTGGGGGAGCCGAAGTACTTCCAAATCGCCTCTCCGTCGCCTCGCAGCCAGGCCATCTCGATGGCGGTGCGCATACTCCGCTCCACACGGGAGGCAGTGGTGCCGAAGCGCTTGGCCACGTCCGGGTACAGTGCCTTGGTGACGGTGCCGGTGATGTCCCCGTAGTCCACGGCCATGAGGATGGCCTCCCGCAGATACCGGTAGCCCTTGACGTGGGCGGGGATGCCGATTTCACGGAAGATGGCGGTGACGCGCCGCTCCAGGGCGGCGGATTGCACCTCCGCCGTTTCATTCCCGGAGACGGCCATGTGCATCTGCTCCAAAAGGGAGGCTTGGTGTACCGGCTTTGCCATGAAATAGAAGGCGCCCAGCCGCGCCGCCTCTGCCATGGTACGCTCGTTGCAGAAGGCGGACAGCACGATGACCTGGGGCGGCTGCGGCCGCTCCCGCAGAGCTCGCAAAAGGCCCAGACCGTCCAGATGGGGCAGCGCCACCTCTGTCAGCACCAGGTCGGGCCGCAGCTCGCGGCACAGCCGCAGCGCCTCCATGCCGTCGCCCACGGCGGCCACCACGGTGAACTCGCCGGTGCTCTCCACCAGCTCCCGCAGCAGGAGGCGAGATTCCTCTCCGCTGTCGGCCAGAAGTACAGTTCTGATATTCTCCATACTATGTTTCCATCCCTCATCAAGAATTGCCGGGGCGGCGCGTACCCGACCGGCGTACGAAGCCCGGCAAAACGGCTGGCGACAGAGTTCCCAAAACACGCCGCGCTGCCCAATATACAAACACACAAAATAACTATACCCTACGGCGGGCGGGAAAGCAATTCACTGTCAGCATAGTGTCGGTGAAAAATGACGGAAAATGGCACGAAAATGGATGTACCTCCGCCATTCCTGGAACAAAATCGAGGCGGCCCACCGGGGCCGCCTCAAGCTGTTGACAAAGTGTCGACAGCTTGAGAGCAAATGCATAAGCATTCAAAAATGCGTATGCATTTGTATGGATTTCACGTGAAGGGGGACTCCCGTCCCCCTTCACAATCCCCCATGCGTGTCGATACCTGTCCGCAAATATCTTTGCCTACAGTCTGAGTCAAATGGCAATCATTTGCTTGTCGGGGAGCAGCGCGGGGGCTTACTTCCCCTTCTTAAAC
>DOYB01000095.1 GCA_003518745.1 Selenomonas sp.
CGAGTTCTAAGACCTGCCATGTTTGCGGACATATACACAAAGGGTTGAAACTCAAAGACAGGGTATATGTTTGTCCCGAATGTGGCTATACAGCGGATAGGGATTTTAATGCTTCGCTAAATTTGCGGGATGCTAAAGAATATCGGATAGCTTAATAACACAAGTTCCGATATATGTACCGATGGCTAGTCGGGAACAGGCTTGCCTCCTTGCGAAAGCAAGGAGTGTGAGGCCAACGCCTTTGGAGTGCTATACAAACGTTAGTAGCTTGTCTTTCGGGATGGCGAGAGCGAGCACGATGAACAAGGAAGATTTCTAAGACATAAACACTTTTGTCTATGTTTTTAGTAGCAGTGCATTGGGTGTGAATAGTGTTCCAGCTGCTGAGAAAAAAAACATATCCGGACTTTCCCGTTACCTGTCCCCCATAGAAGCATGGGCCCTTGCATTTGGATGCGCCGTGGGCTGGGGAGCCTTCGTCATGCCCGGTACCCTCTTTATTCCGGCGGGAGGCCCACTTGGAGCAGCACTTGGCCTGCTGGTGGGAACGGTCGTCATGCTGATCATAGGCAAAAACTATCAGTATATGGTGAATCAATATCCCCATGCCGGAGGTTCCTTCTCCTATGCGAAGAAGGTTTTCGGCCATGACCACGGCTTTTTCAACGCATGGTTCTTGGGACTTGCCTATATCGCGATTATCTGGGCCAATGACACAGCCCTTTCCCTGATTGCCCGGAGATTTCTTCCCGGCGTTCTGCAGATAGGGCCCCACTATCAGGTGCTGGGCTACGACGTGTACTGGGGAGAGGCGATGTTTTCCGTTGCCGCCCTGCTTCTGGTTGGATTTATCTGTGTGAGAGGGAAGCGCCTTGCGGTCAGGCTGCAGGTATTGTTTGCCACGCTGCTGCTGCTAGGTGTCTTGGCATGCTTTTCGGCAGTCGCGGGAATCCACGAAGGAGGCCCGGACAGCTTCGAGCCCCTCTTTGCCACAGACAGGATTCCCATTTCCCAGGTATTCCTTGTAATGAGCTTCGCCCCATGGGCATTTATCGGCTTTGAATCCATTTCCAATTCCGTTGAGGAGTTCCGTTTTTCCACAAAGAAAACATATTCTGTCATGGCAGCGGCTCTTATCACCGGCTTCCTTGCCTATGGACTGCTGGCGATAATACCCGTTCTTGTCATGCCGGAGGAATATAACAAGTGGCCTGCCTATTTGGCAGAGTTGGGAAATCTGGAGGGAATAAAGGGACTTCCCACCCTATTCGCGACCAATAAGGCATTGGGAGACATAGGTATTCTGGTGTTTGCCGTCGCGGCACTTGGCGGGATAATGACCGGAATGATCGGTAATTTTATCGGCGCCAGCCGCCTGCTGTACTCCCTTGGGCAGAATAATATCCTGCCCTCATGGTTCTGCGAGCTTGGAAAAGACAATACCCCACGGAATGCCATACTGTTCATAACGCTGATTTCCGTGCTTATTCCCTTTGTGGGAAGAACCGTAATAGGATGGACAGTGGATGTGCTGACTATCGGGGCGGCCATTGCCTATGGCTACACATCTGCCGCGGCCTACGTTACGGCAAAAAAGAACGGAGATAAGCTTGTCGAAACAACAGGCATAATCGGCATTATCATGTCAGTAGTGTTCAGCATATATTTGCTGGTACCGAATATATGGGATATCAGCACCATGGCGAGGGAATCCTACCTCATTCTGGCGGTCTGGAGTATCCTTGGCTTCGTGTTTTTCCGCTACATATTCAACAAGGACACCGAACATAACTTCGGTCAGTCTACTGTGGCATGGCTCGTATTGCTGTTCCTGATTTTCTTTTCCTCCCTCATGTGGATGCGCCAATCCGCTCATGTCGCCATGGAAACCGTCATCAAAGAAACGGAAGCCTTCTATAACGTTGAAATGGATACCCTTGGTATACAGCGCAACAGATTCAGAACTGAAACAGAAGAGACATTTCTGGAGAGAGAGGCCGAGAATATCCGTGAGTCACTCATGTGGAGCAGTACTATCCAGATGCTCCTCATAATCCTGAGCCTTGGCATCATGTTCAACATCTACTCAGCCATACGGAACAGGGAAAAGGAAATGGAGCTGGATAAGGTAAAGGCAGAGGAGCAAAGCAAGGCCAAAACTATGTTCCTATCCAACATGTCCCACGATATACGGACGCCAATGAATGCCATTATCGGATATATCGAGCTTTCAAAGCATCTGGATGAAGAGTGCCGTGCTTGCCGGAAAGAAGCCTGCGGCAAAGACGTGCCTCAAAAACGCCTTGATTACATGAATAAGATAAAAGCCGCCAGCCAGCATCTTCTGGATTTAATCAATGATATTCTGGAGATGAGCCGTATTGAAAGCGGGAAAATCGAGCTGGAAGAGAAGCCCACGGATCTTTGCGTAATAATGCGGGATACGGAGGACATGTTCGCCACCCAGATGAAGACAAAGGGCGTTACCTTCAAGGTGGACACATCCGGTATCATAGACCGCAACGTCCTTTGTGACGCAAGCAAGCTGAGCCGGGTGCTTCTCAACCTCATCAGCAACGCGCTCAAGTTTACCCCGAAGGGCGGAAATGTTACCGTCACCCTTTCACAGCAGGAAACCTGTTCAATAGCATCAGGCGAAAACAAGGAAGATGAAAGGTATCTGAACTATGAGTTCAGTGTGAAGGACAGCGGCATAGGAATGTCCGAGGAATTCTCACAGAAGGTCTTCAGCGCCTTTGAACGGGAGAGAACCTCTACCGTCAGCGGCATTCAAGGCACAGGGCTTGGCATGGCCATCACCAAGAGATTCGTGGACATGATGCGTGGCTCCATCCGGGTCGTAACGGCTCCTGGAGAGGGCACGGAGTTCATAGTCACCATGAAATTCAAACCGGCCCTCAAGACGGAGCTCACGGAGGAAAAACCTGATGCAGCTCCGCGGATTGTTGAGGAAACCATTGATTTCACCAAGAAGCACCTGCTTTTGGTAGATGATATCGATGTCAACCGCGAGATTGCCATGATGCTTCTCTCAACCGCAGGCTTTACCGTGGATTCTGCTGTCGATGGCAAGGACGCGCTGGATAAGGTCGCGGCCTCCAAGCCGGGAGACTACGATCTGATATTGATGGACATCCAGATGCCAGTTATGGACGGGTACGAAGCAACCAAAGCTATTCGCGCCCTGCCCAATCCTGCTCTCGCAAACATCCCCATCATTGCCATGACGGCAAATGCCTTCAATGAGGATGTGCAGAATGCCAAGGACGCGGGAATGAACGGGCATATTGCTAAGCCTCTGGATATACCGAAGATGATGGAAACCCTGCAGGAGGTTCTGGG
>DOYB01000008.1 GCA_003518745.1 Selenomonas sp.
ATAAATAAAATTTGAATATCACTTGTCCAAATCTCTATAAGTATCTAAACAAAACGGGGATATTACACCGACATCGTTACCCTCTCCAAGTACTCCTTATATGGGATATCTGCGCTTAATATAATCCCTTCATGATAAGTTCCCCCCATAACATACTTGCGATAATCCCCATATTCCTGTGTTAAACATTCATCATATCCAATCGGTACAGGAACTTCTACAGTTTCAAATGGCATGTAAGTTATGCCTGAATAACACCGTCTGTTTTTTCTTGTTTCAGGATGCAACATGACCGTAGTAAAGAATCCAATATTATCTGTATCCTCAAAGTGATTCAAACAAAACGTCTCAAATTCACGCATTCTTTCCAAGCGTGTCATTGCTAGCAATTTCTCAAGTACTGACCTTTCGATTGATAAATTTGCTCTATCCCTAATCAAACGGTACACCTCGTCAGGATTTATCACGCAAGCCCAAAGTTCCGTTTGTATGCTAAAAATGCGGTTTCCTCTTGGTGTTTGATCTAAAACTGTATCCAATGGAAATATATCAATGAAGATACCTTGTTTCAGGTCCTCTGCACGTAATTTCTGATCTTCAATCGCCGAAGTCCGAAGATCCATGATTTTTGAAAATGCCGAAACACGATTATCGGTGTATGTATTTTGGAAAAAATACGGCGCAGATATCTCTGTCGCTGCAATTTCTTTAAATCTCTCATATTCTGGACGAAGCATTGCAACATCAAAATCATCATCCCAAGGAATGAACCCATTGTGTCGCACAGCTCCTAAAAGTGTACCTGAATCAGCAAAATATTGAATATCATATTTACGGCATATACGATTAAATTCTGACCAAATCTCCAGTTCTTTTTCCCAAACCTTTTTTCGATCACTTCTAACCAGAAAACCTGACCTAATTTCATCTTTGTATAAATTTTCAATAAAGCTCATTTCTCATAACCTCACATTTTATTAAACCTTACAGATTAAATCCCCATACCTCGTGTATTTACAGGTGATTCAGCATTCGGCACAGCTCTTCCCCATCCTGCGCCACATAATCAGCCAAGGAAATCACCTCATCTGCAGGCTTGTGTATGCCGCCATAGCCAATGGCTATGTCTGCTTCCGCAAGCATGGGTATATCATTCGCTCCTTCCCCAACCGCAACAACACGTTTTGCGTCTATCCTCAATTCCCTTATAGCTTCCCCCTTGTCCACAAAGCATATATCCGGCACAAATGCCTCAGGCCTGTGAATTTCACATGACGAGAAGCAACGGCATCCCAATTTCCTGACAATCGGCTCGATCCAACTATCCAGATTCCCCGTAACGATTGCGCAAGCATCCCTATTCTCTTTGATGAATTCTTCTATCGCACTGTCCAATGGAATCTCTTCCATGATATCATGAATCTTTCCTATGGGAAGATTCCTCAAAACACAATATCGCAGCTTGAAGGATTGCTGAAAATCCAGCTTGCCCTCCATGGTCAATCTGGTCAGCAATGCTATTTCAGCGTCAACGCCAAGAGCTGTCGCAAGAACCGGCAAAGTTTCTTTCCGCGTTATCGTGCCATCCAAATCAAAAGCATATATACTCTCCTGCAAAGAAATCTCACCTATCCCCTATCACTGGCCATAACCAGAGCATATATTTTTCCTGCTCCATTTCGTTTCAATACCTTCGCGCATTCGTAGAGGGTAGCGCCTGTGGTGAGGATATCGTCCACCAACAGCACATTTCTTCCATCAAGTGAAACACCCTTCTTTATCTCAAATGCATCCTTCAAATTATTTCTCCGTTCCACTGCCCCCAAACCGTATTGGGGGTTAGTATCGCGGCAGCGTAGAAGGATGGGCTCCATGAAAATCCCATGTTCTTCCAGCCACTCCCGAAAAAGCAGTTCTGCCTGATTAAAGCCCCGTTCCTTCTCTCTAGCCTTGTGCAATGGAACGGGCACTGCCAAAATATCCTCCCCCAAAAGAGACGAAAGTGTGGGAGCACCCGCTCGTTGCAGTGTCCTTATATATGGCAGTACCTGTTTCTTATTTTTGTACTTCAAGTCTCTGAGCAGATTTCGAAGACCGCTGCGATAATGTCCAAAAGCCCATGCCTTTGATATCACACGATTAACCTCCGGCTCAAGGGCCAATAGATGAACATCGAGATTTTTTCTCAAACAGTCACCACACCAGCCCCCACGGGCTTCAACATAGGCACCACATATTGGACAATGGGGAGGAAACAGCAAATTCAATGCATCCTCCGCTAAACTCATGACATTTTTCCTTCCCTTCAAAATTTTTTGAAATTTCTATGTCAGAACCTTGCAAAGATAAAAAATATATGCTATAATTAATCCAGAGAACAGGAAAGGTCGGACAGGTTGCTGATATGCGATATTACGGTTTCCTCTTCGAGTTCTGTTTCTCGAGTTGGTAGTGGAAGGAGCGGTGTGTATTGATAATTAGTTCTTGGGGTCTTTCTTTCCGGCCTGACTAGCAAGTGCAGCGTATGAAGATAGAATAAATCCACGGAGGAGTAACAGGGACAGCAGGCTTTGTTTAGCCGATGTACCTTGCCATGTGGCGAATGGGTGCACAACGTCAGAGGCAACCGGAAGCGCTCGCCTTGGCAAACAAAAATAATTGTTTAGCTAAGCATGGTATACAGATGTGCGATTCTAGATACGCACGACGGTTCTCCAAAAACAGAATAGGGGTATTTCGTTCATGGTAATCAGTTTTTGAAACCCGCCTACAGTAATGCAGGCGGGTTTCGTATTTATCAGGATCAACTATCCTCATATGGACGTACCCTGAGCGTAAGTCCCCGTTCCTCACAAAGCTCCCGACACTTCTCAATCTCTTCGGGCGGATTAACATGATCTACAATGGTCAAGACCACATTGGGCACATACTTCCTGCTGTGCTCCGCAAAGGCCAGCATGGCTTCATAAGAACCTATGCCATATTTGGCATTTGTGAGAGCAAGATACTTTTCAGCATTTGACGCATTGAGACTTATGGAAATCGTATCCAGAACTCCCATAAAGTCCTCGGATATCTCACGTCCATGTGCAAGCTCACCGAGACCATTCGTATTCAATCTGGTGGGCATCCCCGGATGCCTATCCTTCACATAGTGAAGCATTTCCACCAGTACGGACTGCTTCTGGGTTGGCTCACCGAAGCCACAGAAAACGACTTCCCTTATCATATCCCAAGGAACAGTTTCCATTTCCGCCTTCAATTCCTCTGCCGTAGGTTCCTTCTTAAGCCACAGTGAAGATTCCTCCGCCATCTCCT
>DOYB01000228.1 GCA_003518745.1 Selenomonas sp.
AGATTGAAGAAGGAAGAAGCCGAAATGGAGAAGGAAAAGGAAGAGGCTGAAAAGGAAAAGAATGCCGATGGAAAATTTTTCGGCTTCCACTGACGACCTGTCCTGTCAGGTTGTACTTGTCTAGAAACCTCGGCTTGGCGCCTCCGCCATCACATCTTATTTTCTGGAAAATGCCTACGACAGGCCGCCCCCTTCGGGGGTTGGGTAGTTCCAGCCGAAAAATTTTCCGCCGGCACTTCCCGAAGCTAAATTCCCATTTATCTCTGAAATCTTTTATGAAACGGACGTGGGCACAAAAGGAAAAGAAATGATTAGTTCACAGAGGGTTATTGTCGGAATGCCATAAAGAGTGTCATATAATCTCTTGACATTTTCACATAAAACCCCTAAAATAACATGGAGCGGGGAGAGGTGTCCGAGTGGTTTAAGGAGCCGGTCTTGAAAACCGGTGATGCGGCAACGCACCGTGGGTTCGAATCCCACCCTCTCCGCCATATAGAGTATTAGGGCTCTGGATTTTTCCAGAGCCCTTTTTGACGTTAGATATTAACTGCTGGTTTTGCAGAATTCTTCCCAAATTTTACGATATATGGCTTCCAGTTCCCTCATATAGCCCTTGCTGTCCATGAGAGCGGACTCATACAAATGTGTTCTGAGACCTGCGTGATAGTAGGATATGAATTTGCTTTTCGTACTGAGTTTTACTGCTTTCGTTACGTATTCCATGGGGGTTTCCGCAATCAGCTCTGAAAGATCCGCGCTGGTCATGATGCTGGCGCCAAGCCTGGAACCATGGCTGCGTCCCCGCAGCACGATTACAGGTGTTCCCATGTAAAGGGCTTCACATGTGGTGAGTCCGCCGGTGTAGGGGCTGGTATCAAGGATTACATCGATGTCGCGGTACTGCTCCAGATAGTCGGGGCTGTACGGACGGAGCTCGATGCGTTCAAGAGGCAGGCCGAACTTTTGCAGGCGCTCCATCAATATGGATTCGCCGGAGGGGATGCTGCAAATCTTTCCCTTTATGACAAGGCGGGCATTCTCAGCCTTTTCAAGTATGGCTCGCCAGAGAAAAAGTACATCATCCGTAACCTTCGCATAGTTGTTGAAGCTGCCATAGGTTATATAGCCATTGCGCAGATATGGAGCCTTGGTTCCCGCGGGGGGGATATCGCGAATAGCCCCGGGAGCGTAACAGAGATGGCATCGTGACATGCGCAGGACGCGCTCGGTAAATGAAACAGGCTGCTCCTTTGAGGGTATGCACACGTCATCCGAAAGAAAATAATCCATAGCGTCAAGACCCGTGGTAGCAGTATAGCCAATTGCGCAGACCTGTATATTGGCGGGGTGGAGCGCCATTATCGGAAGGCAGTTGTTCTGGGAGTGTCCCGAAAGGTCAACCAGTATATCAATGTGGTCCTCGGCAATCTGTCTTGCTACGCTGTGGGTAGGACGTCCTCGCATATCCCGCCATGATATGTGGTTATGGCGCAACCTGTCTGTAACGGCATCGGTCTTGCCGGTGGAATAGCAGTAAACGGAAAAATGGTCGGAATCAAAATCCCGCATGAAGGGAAGGACAAAGTTAGCAACGGCATGCTGACGGAAATCCGGTGAAATATATCCTATACGAAGTTTTTTTTCGGGTGTCTTGAGGACCTTGTCCTGTTTATATGGAATCGATGGCCCAAGTATAGCCTGATAGGCTTCGGCCATTTCACGGCTGTTCCTGTCCGTAATGTCCCGATAGTTTCGCAGGAACAGGTGCTTGCTGTATAGCTCTGCCTCCAGCTCTCTCGATTCTGTCAGGGTTCTTGCCTCGTTCAACGCATCTGCCGCCCTGTCGGGTTCTCCTGCCAGATATTCCGCGTCTGCCAGAAGACAAAGGGAATGAAAGAGTATGTATTTGTGGAGATCTTCTTCAAGGGCAGCCTGTTTTATGGTGGCATTTTCTCGGGACTCTTCATCGGCGTTGCGGGATAATCGTTTCTTGAGGCGGATGTTCTCCTGAAGAGTCTTTGCTTTGTTCATCTCCTTACGGACATCTGAGGTGAGCTTGTGGAGTATGGAAAGCTCATCACGCAGCTCAAAGCGATTGGCAGCCAGTCCGGCCAGAACCATCCTGGCGCGAAAGTGCTCAGGACATAGAGAACATGCGTCGTGGGCCAGCACCTCTGCTTCATCGAGATTGCCTCCGTACAGGGCGGCCTCGGCCATTACTGCCGGTCCGTCAGGCGATTTATTATCCAGGTCGAACAGCTCTCTTGCACAGGCTCGCATACCTCTTGGGTCCCCGTCCTGCGCGAACTTGTTCGCGAGCATCAGCCAATTGATTCTTTCATCCATAAACGACTCCGCTAGTCAGCCAACTCTTCATTCAATAGTTTATTCAGCCATATTGGATCAACATCATTCATGCAGGCACCGATGGCGGATCGCAGCAAATCCCTGAGAATTTCGCGACGATGGGGGGAGCTGTTTATCAGCGTACGGTAAAAGCTCTCACGATGTACTACGGTTTCATGTATGAATGCCGCCGTATAGTCCGTGAAGAGGTGCATTTCATCATAAAGCTTCCAAAAGGCTTCGATGTTTGTTTTCGGTTCTATTTCATATTCAATCCGACGGAGAATCCATGACAGTTTTTTTCTTTCATCATAGGTGTACATGGACTTCAACAGGGAAAGCTCCGGCATGGATCGGGCCGCTCTTACCAACCAGAACTCTGTTTCCAGATCATTGTGTATGTTTTCAAAGCCGCAAGCCAGCAGGCGCTGCAAAAGCTCCTTCGGAGCCTCGCGTACCACGGGTCTCATGCGGACTTCCTTGTAGAAGCTGGAATAGAGCAGGTTTTCGAACTCAAATTTTGCGTAGAGCCTTGATACCACACCGTAATAATGGCTTTCCATCAACTTCTTCAGCACACTCCAGTGACGGATGTTGCGGAAGCTGGTGAGCCATACCCCAGTTTGCTTTAAAAACATCGAAAAACCCGCAGCTATATCCTGCGGATTTGTAACGAATTCCAAAGTCAGATCCGATATGATTACGTCAAAGAATTCCCTCGGAAAGGGAAGGGGCTCGTCACGGTATTCCAGAATCCGCCACTCCACGGGCAGGTCCCTATAATCGGGGGCTTCGGGAACCGCGTTATCCGCGGTGACGGCAAATATCTCTGCCGATGGGAAAAGCCTGCATAGCTCCGGAAGGTATCCCGTGCTTTCCACTACCAGAATCCTTTCGAAGAAATCTTCCGGCAGGATGAATTCCGTGAGCATCGGTTGTATATCGTTCATCTCATACCTCCGGATTCAGTTCCCCGCCGTATTCCTTCAGGAATACCTTTTGGTATATTTTGTAATCGGGGGAGAGAGGCTTTTCCTTGGGACAGTGGATGCACCAGAAATCCTTCTCTTGGTTTGGCACAACGACCCGTTTACCGCAGCGCTGTATTTCCTTGCAGATGGAGGTGTCGTACAGGTGCCAGCCCGTAAAGAGTTCTTCCCGCCAGGGGACATCGTACTGGGTGGCTATGAACAGCCCGTCTACTGCTTCCACTTCCATGTATGGGCCATCAGGCTCCTTGCAGACGGAGTCGACTACGCTTTCCGGTTCGCAGGCGTGAAGAACCCTGCCGTAGGTCCGCATGCCATCCCACCATACGCCGCTTCTGGGAAGATTCCTGCAGCCTATTACGCCTACGGCTCCGATTGATGGATCCTCGAAGAGGGAGAGCAGGTCAGGTATCAGGTTCTTATTGACAACCAGCACGTCCTGATGGAGATAGACCTTATAGCAGGCATTAGACTGACGCAGGCCCTGATTGTATCCTGAAGTCATGGAGTCAGCACCCCTGATACCCAGATATTCCACGGACATTCCAGTAGGAATGTTTAAATGCCGCAGATAAAGCAGACACTCATTGTACCAGTCTTCATCATTAACGCAAGTAATGAAAGCAAATTTGCTTTTGTCGCCCTGCTTCATCCCTTCATCTCCAATAATTTAGGACTCACGCAGCATACGTATAAGCCCAAAGTCTGTAACCCTTGCTTGGGTAGCAAATTCCGCGGCCTTCTCTTTTTCGCCCGATTCCAGAAGTACCCATGTCATATTTGTCAATGTTGTCATGTCAGATGAATCTATATTCAAAGCTTCCGTGAGAAGCTCCTTTGCTGCCGCAAGATCCCCCTGATAGTAATAGCCTCCGGCAAAGGCATTGAGGAGGCGAACCTTATCACTCAAGGAAATCCTTTGACTCAGCACGGCCTGTTTCTTCTCCTGGACACCTTCAGCAATTGCGTTGGAGCCTGCGGATGCGGCTTCATTCATTTGCCTTTGTTCCTGTGCCGATGATGGTTTGCCCTGCGAGGCTTGCGGTGCTGATTGTTCTTTTGCGGTTTCCGCCGGCTTCTGTTCAGATTTATTTGCGGATCCGTTCAGCACCTTCTCCCTTAGCGCCTGCAAAATTTCTCTTGCGCTGCTTCCCGACTCTGTGGGCTTTGTCTCAGGCTGTGGAGACGTTTCGGGAACACTCTTGGGCTGCTCAGGGGTCTTGGCCGCCTCAATCTTATTCTTAAGGGCCTTCAAGATATCCCTTGCACTGCTTTGAGGCTCTGACGGGGTCTCTTTTGGCGCTGTATTTTCTTCGCTGCCTTGCTTTCCAACGAATGCCGCGATGCTTGGATATTGCTTGTGAATTTTATCTTCGTCACGACGTACATAGTAGGATACGATATCTTCGATTTCTTCTCGATTTGCATCAGTGAGCTGCTCCTTGCCGTTTTTCAGCACATATTCGAATATGGCAAGTCCATCGTCCACCCGATCCTCCAGGATGCAGATGCGGGCCAGCAGAATGCGGGCAGGTATATTTCCCGCGTCGAAGCTCAACACGTTGTCGACCCATCTGGATGCGCGCTCGTAATCTCCCAACATGAAATAGGAGTACGCGCCGTCGTACAGGAATTCGGGTTTTATCTCGTTTGTTTTCACAAGCTGCACAAGCTCGGCAAGAGAATCCAGCACTTCAGCGTACTCCTCGGCTTCCATGTGGAGGCGGAGCTGCTGCTCAAGCTCTGTAATTTTCTTCTCCTTCTCCGGACGACTTTTCTCCTCCCGGTTTTCCTTTATTTTCTTTTGAATCCGTTTGGACTTTCCCATCCTGCCATCTCCTTTGCAAATATATGCGGTGTATATCATCAAATTTTAACACAAGTCAGCAGTGTTTTTCAACCCTGCGCGCCGGGGGCAATAACCTCAGGCAGAGGCGTCAGTCATCGTAAAGCAGGACAGCGCGCTTTTCGCGGCGCGTGCGGTTGAGGTCTATTACCCGCTGGTTGCGTGAGCCACGGAATCGCAGGGTAAGGTCTCTTTTATCATGTATGTAGGGGCCATCAACCAGGACATCGGACTCACTTAGCAGGGCATTTATTTCCCTGTCGTTTTTTGATTCCAACTGTTCCAGGGTACTTCCTGAGTAGACCCATACACTGAGCCCCGCTTCATGGGCTTTCTTTGCCAACTCAGTCAAGGGTTCCGGTTGGCAGAAGGGTTCTCCTCCGCTTAGGGTAATGCCTGATAGCAGGGGATTTTCATTGATTTTCTTCAATATCTCGCTTGTGTCTATCTCGAAACCTCCGTCAAAGTCGTGAGTTTCAGGATTTTGGCAATGGGGGCAGTGGTGGGGGCAGCCCTGCACGAATATAGTAAAACGGCAGCCGTCACCATCAACGACAGAGTCATCAACAAAACCGGCAATCCTGAGTTTCATGAATAGCGCTTCCTTTCGTGGGAGTGTCATTGATTACATTTTTCGGAAAAAAACGCTATGGACATAGGTCCATAGCGTTCTTCGATACAAATCAGTGGCAGATACCGTGCTTCACACGCTCATGCTCTTCGGATTTCTTTGCGTTGTTCCAGCGGTCTATAGTTCCCACCAGATAGCCGGTAATACGGCGAATGCGTTCAAACTTTTGGGTCGTGAGCTCATA
>DOYB01000197.1 GCA_003518745.1 Selenomonas sp.
TTTTGTCAAAATGTGTCATTAAAATTTGAATCATGAAGAGGTCTGGCAATAAATATGCGATAGCGTTATAATTAGACATTAGGCATGTGTATTATTAAGGAGCTGATACCACAATGATTAAGTATGATCCCAAATCTGCAAAGGCTGAGGAGTTTATCAACCACGAGGAAATACTGGAGACGCTGGAATACGCAAAGGAAAACAAGAGCAACCGGAAGCTTATACAATCCCTTTTGGAAAGGGCGGTTGACTGCAAGGGGCTGAGCCATCGTGAGGCGGCGGTGCTGCTGGAATGCGATCAGGAGGATCTTAACGAGCAGATGTTTTCACTTGCCAAGAAAATAAAGGAGGAGCTTTACGGCAAGAGAATCGTTCTCTTCGCGCCCCTATACCTCTCCAATTATTGCGTAAACAGCTGTGTCTACTGCCCCTATCACAGGCAGAACGAGCATATTCGCAGGAAGAAGCTGACTCAGGAGGAAATCAAGCGGGAGGTCATAGCCCTTCAGGATATGGGACACAAGCGTCTGGCTCTTGAGACAGGGGAGGATCCCGTAAATAATCCAATAGAATATGTGCTGGAAAGCATAAAGACAATATATGGCATCCATCACAAAAACGGGGCCATACGCCGTGTGAACGTGAATATAGCGGCAACTACCGTGGAGAATTACCGGAAGCTGAAGGAGGCCGGGATAGGCACATATATCCTCTTTCAGGAAACCTACCACAAGGAGAATTATGAAAAGCTCCATCCGGCAGGACCGAAACATGACTATGCATGGCACACGGAGGCCATGGACAGAGCCATGGAGGGGGGCATTGACGATGTGGGCTGCGGCGTGCTCTTTGGATTGAACATGTACCGCTATGATTTCGTAGGACTCCTGATGCACGCGGAGCATTTGGAGGCTCGTATGGGAGTAGGCCCGCATACCATCAGCGTTCCCAGGATCCGTCCCGCGGACGACATTGACCCAAAGACCTTCAGCAATGCCATTGACGATGATATTTTCGCAAAGCTGGTGGCGGTGATACGCATTGCTGTGCCCTATACCGGTATGATCGTTTCAACCAGAGAATCACAGGAGTCCAGGGAACGCGTGCTGGATTTGGGAATTTCCCAGATAAGCGGAGCTTCCAGCACCAGTGTGGGAGGCTATGAAAACAGGGAAAAGCCGGAGGATAACTCAGCTCAGTTCGAGGTTAATGATACCAGAACTCTGGATGAGGTTATACATTGGCTCCTTACTCTTGGATATGTGCCGAGCTTCTGCACCGCATGCTACAGGGAAGGCCGTACCGGAGACAGATTCATGAGCCTTTGCAAGACAGGACAGATTAAGAATTGCTGCCTACCCAACGCGCTTATGACCTTGAAGGAGTATCTTGAGGACTATGCCGGTGATGAAACCTGCAAACTTGGGGAGCAGGTCATACAGGAGCAGCTGCGTGATATTCCCAGCGAGAAGGTCAGGGCAAAGGCGGCGGAGTATCTTGGGAAGCTGCATGACGGCATGCGGGACTTCAGATTCTGAGTTTTGTATTTGGGGCAATGTCGTTTATGCCTTGACCACCCCGTCCTTTGGGCACCTCTCCAAGGAATGGGAATCCTGTAAAATTCCCCTCCAGTGGAGGGGTGGCCCCGAAGGGGACGGGGTGGTTCTAACATTGGTATTTTGAGATGATACGCGAAAAATAATATTCAGTGAAAGGTCTTGCGCACTCTATCCTGCTTGACGTTATAGGAGGAATGGCCTAAAATAGGTAGCGTGTGCAATATACCGTAAAAAGATAAGAAATAGTTTTCGAGTTTGGCACGCGAAGAGGAGCGATGAAAATGAAGATTTTGGCAGCAGATGGCATCTCCGTTAAGGGTATTGAGCTGCTGGAGAAGGATTTCGAGGTCGTTGTGAAGGAAAAGCTCTCAGCAGAGGAGCTTTTGGAAATCATACCTGAGTTTGACGCATTAATGGTGCGTTCAGCCTCCAAGGTAACGGCAGAGGTCATAGAAAGAGCCGCAAAGCTCAAGATTATCGGCCGGGCCGGCGTTGGTGTGGACAATATCGATGTTCCCGCAGCGACTGCCAAGGGAATCATCGTCATCAATTCCCCCGGAGGAAACACCATAGCGGCAACAGAGCATACTATGGCAATGATGCTTGCTATGTCACGTCATATCCCCGTTGCAAATGAGACGCTTCAGAAGGGCGAGTGGAATCGCAAGAAGTATGTGGGTGTTGAGCTGAAGGGCAAGACTCTTGGTGTTATCGGCATGGGACGCATAGGCAGCGGCGTAGCGAAGCGCGCCTTGGCATTCAGCATGAAGGTCATTGCCTATGACCCCTACATAAATGAGGAAAGAGCCAAGGACCTCGGTGTGGAGGTCGGCACCCTTGAGGACGTGGTGACAAAGTCCGACTTCATTACGGTTCACATGCCTCTTACACCGGATACGAAGAACATGATCAGCATGGAGCAGATGAAGAAGATGAAGAAGGGGGTACGGTTGGTGAACTGTGCCCGTGGAGGTATCATCAACGAGGAGGATTTGGCTCAGGCTGTGAAGGAGGGCATTGTGGCAGGCGCTGCCATTGACGTGTTCACCAGTGAGCCGATTCCCGCGGATCATCCTCTCATTGGAATTCCCAGTATCGTTCTTACTCCTCACCTTGGAGCTTCCACGGAGGAGGCTCAGATTGGAGTTTCCATTGACGTGGCTGAGGGAATCCAAGCGGCTCTTAAGGGAGAACCAGTGTCCACGGCAGTCAACATGGCGCCTGTTTCCCCACAGGTCATGCAGGTTATCAGCCCATATCTCACATTGGCGGAGCGCCTTGGCTGCACGGCACGTTCCATCGCCGAGGGCGCGATCAATAGCGTGGAGGTCACCTATAACGGTGAAATCACAGAGGTCAATACGAGACTTCTGACCACTGCTGTAATCAAGGGAATGCTGAATTCAATCCTTGAAAAGGAAGTCAACTATGTGAATGCTCCGGGTATTGCCAAGGAGCGCAATATTAAGGTCACCGAAATCAAGGATAAAGAGGTTGAGGACTTCGCGAACCTCATTACTGTCCGGGTTAAGGCGGCAGGCAAGGAATATTCCGTGCAGGGAACACTCTTCGGCACTGAGGGGCGTATTGTCCGCATAAACAATTTCCGTGTGGACGTGGATCCCCATGCCAGAATCCTCATCTGCCCCCATATCAACAGACCCGGTGTTATTGGCGTCGTCGGTACCTTTATGGGGAAAGCAGGCATAAACATCTCCGGTATGCAGGTTGGAAAGACCGAAGAAGAGGGTACCAGTCTGATGGTTCTCACCATTGACAATGACATTCCGGCGGATGTTATAGCTCAGGTAAAGGCCATGGATGAAATTTTTGACGCTAAACTTGTTAATTTCTATGCGGTTTGATTCTTAACCGGATTGCATTGTCCATTCTATAAGAAAAAATATGGGTGCTGTCGCATGTAATATCGTGCGACAGCATTTTTTTATCAAAATTAGAATATAATTTTGGGCCAAGAATAGAGCCACCAATCATGTATGGGATGAACCATCGGTGATTGGCGGCTTTTTTGAATAGGGATGTAGAATGTTATGTAACTTATACGATACATAAACTTTATGGATTCCTCTACAATCAAAGAGTGTAATTTCTATATTTTGACGGGAGGAATATCATCCATGCGGCAAGTAACACTCATCCCCGGCTCTATGCTTCCGATCCTATAGGTTCGTTGATGACCAATATTTTGGGAACGCATAATCTTCTGGAATATGCGCGTGAGACAAAGGTTGAACGCTTTGTATTTGTTTCTTCTGTGGAGATATATGGGCAGGCCTTAAAGGCTGAGGATGTATTTGATGAAAGCTATTGTGGCTACCTTGACTGTAATCGGTTCCGTGCCGCTTATCCTGAAGGGAAACGTGCGGGGGAGGCGTTGTGCAATGCCTACATCGGGAAATATGGCATGGATATCGTGAT
>DOYB01000066.1 GCA_003518745.1 Selenomonas sp.
ATCATCGCCATCCTCGGTATGGAAGAGCTTTCCGATGAGGATAAGCTTACCGTTTCCCGTGCCCGTAAGATTCAGCGTTTCCTGTCCCAGCCCTTCGCTGTGGCAGAGGTGTTCACCGGTTCTCCGGGCAAATATGTTCCCCTTAAGGATACAATCCGCGGATTCAAGGAGATTCTGGAGGGCAAGCATGATGACCTTCCTGAGGCCGCCTTCTATATGGTTGGCAATATTGACGAGGTCATCGAAAAAGCGAAGAAGCTCAAAGAGGAGGGGTAAGCCATGGCTACCATCCAGCTTGAGGTTGTTTCGCCGGATAATGTGGTTTACTCTCAGGATATTGCTATGCTCATCGTCCGTTCCACCGGGGGAGAGCTTGGCATCCTGCCCCGGCACGCGCCACTTGTTACGGGACTCATTCCCCATGCCATGCGTGTGAAGCTGCCGGGTGAGAGTGAGGAACAGCTCATTGCCATTGCGGGCGGTTTCATGGAGGTTACTCCTCAGAAAATCACCGTGCTGGCAAGTGCGGCAGAGGAAGCTTCCACAATCGACATAAACCGTGCCAAGGAATGCTACCGTCGCGCCAAGGAGCGCATTGAGCAGTTCCATCAGGGCGGGCCTGAAGCAGACCGCATTGACCTGCATAGGGCTGAGATTGCTCTCCAGAGAGCAATTGCAAGGCTCAAAGCAGCTAAAGCCGAATATGATGTTTGAAAAAACTGCCCCTGGATTGCCGGGGGCGGTTTTTTTGCCCCTTGAGAGTTGACATTATAAGTTATAACTGATAAAATTGCAATATGAAGTGAATTTGTAAGTTATGATATGGGGTATTGCCATGCTAGCACGTGAATTATACATGAAACGTATCCGCCCATTCATCGGCAAGGACTTGGTGAAGGTTTTGACGGGCATTCGCCGATCCGGAAAGTCTGTCATGCTGGCTTTGGTGAGGGATGAACTGCATACGGCAGGAATCCGCGATGAAAATATATTGTCCTATAATTTTGAATCCATGACAACATCGCATTTGCGGATGGCACAGGCGCTGTATGAGGAGGTTCGGCAACGAGTCTCCGCTATGGAAGGCAGGGCATACCTGTTTTTTGATGAAATTCAGGAAGTGAGTGAATGGGAGAGAGCAATCAACTCCTTTCGCGTGGATTTCGATTGTGATATATATATTACCGGCTCTAATGCCAAACTACTGTCGGGGGAGTTGGCAACCTATCTGGCGGGAAGGTATGTGGAATTTGTCATTTACCCTTTTTCCTTTGCGGAGTTCCTGCAAATGTATCGTGAGACGGTACCGAATGCGACAGAGGCAGAGGCTTTTCGCAAGTATCTGAAGTTTGGCGGCATGCCATACTTGGGGGAATTGGGCTATCAAACGGAGACTTCCATGCAATATTTGCAAGATTTGTACAATGCGGTGGAGCTAAAGGATGTGATAAAACGGAGGCAGATTCGCGATGTGGATTTGCTTGAACGCATTATGTCCTACGTGATGTCAAATATCGGTAATCCTTTTTCCGCGACAACGATTTCCAAATACCTGAAGAGCGAAGGGAGAACGGTTGCTCCGGAAACTGTACTAAATTATCTTCATGCCTGCATGGAGGCGTATCTGTTCTATGCGGCCAAACGGCAGGATTTGGTTGGCAAAAAATTGCTCAGCGTGCAGGAAAAATATTATCTGGCCGATCATGGCATCCGCGAGGCGATTCTTGGAACGAATGGGCAGGATATCCAATTGGTTCTGGAAAATATCGTTTACATGGAATTATTGCGCCGAGGCTATGCAGTCACCGTGGGCAAGGCAGGCAGTAGGGAAATTGACTTTATTGCCCAAAAACAGCGCGAAATTATTTATGTGCAGGTCAGCTATCTGCTGGCTTCTCAAGAAACCATCGAAAGGGAGTTCGGTGCTTACGCCGGCGTAAGGGATAATTATCCCAAGTATGTTCTGTCTTTGGATGAATTTGACATGAGTCGTGATGGAATACGGCATGAAAATATACGTGATTTCCTATTGAAGGAAACATAAACAACACAATTTTGCGGAAAATTCGGATTCAACCACATCGAAGAGGTGATATAGATTTATGTCAGAGGAGATAGGGGAAAGGCCCCAGGACGCGCAGCAGATGAAAATGGAGCTGTTGGACATGATTCATCGGGGGGAAAATCCCTTCGACATCATATACAAGGTGGCGGTAAGACTGGAGGCCGCGTCATCGGAGCCGGGCTATGCGGAGTATCTGAAGGATCAGCTGCGCGCGGTTTACGGCTTTGCCCTTCAGGACAAGAAGCTTATGACAGATGAGCTGAAAGAAGTTGAAAAGCGTCTTGAACGTATAGAAAAGGCCAGGGAGAATCCGGAGTTCACGGAAGAGGAGCGCATACGTATCGGTTTTGCCATAGAACGGCACAAGAAGAACATTGAGCGCTTGAAGCTATTGATACAGCAGGCCGAGGCAAACCATAAGCCTTTGTATCTCGTAAAATAGGAGGCTGGTCTTGATAGTAATGCTGATCAGTATGCGGGAGAATTTTTGAAATAATTCAAGAAATTTTAATTTATCGGCAGGAAATTGAGAGGATTATAGAGAATTAAATCAAGAATTAGCAGGTTTTACTATGAAATCTTAGTGAGCACAAGCCGAAGGCGCGGTGGGAACTTAGATTTCGTGTAAGGGCGTAGTGCAAAACACCGTTTTGCACGGAGTTTGCTATGAAAGCCCAAGAAGTCAAGCCGACAGGTGCAGGCTGATTGGCTGCGTTCATGTAAGGGCGTAGTGCGAAACGCTGTTTCGCACGGAGTTTTAGACGTTTTGGCGATTTGCAATAAATGTTTTGAATTTTGACAATTATATAGATTATAAAACTTATTCTCAAATAAGGTAAGCTCTTTGGGGGTGTCTTTATGGCGGAAAGGGAAATAAAATTTCGAGGAATGAAAACATTCCAGATTTTCAGCGGTGAGACCCGAACAGTTTGGCTATACGGTTTTTTTCTGAAAAGGGGCACCTATGGTGATCCCGGGCCACAGGCGCATATATTCATCTATGAGAATGGATACGAAGGATATCGTGTTGATGAGAAGACCATTGGGCAATTTACCGGTTTTTTGGATGTTCAGGGAGAGGAGATTTACGAGGACGATATCGTGTCCTGTGAGGATGGCAGGCAGGGCATCGTAGCTTTTCAGCAGGGAACCTTCGTAGTTTACGGAAGAAATGGGAAGTCAGTGGGCGCGCTATCAGAGCTTTGGGAGATTGGTGTTGAGATTGTAGGCAATCGCTTTGAACAGCCTGAGCTTTTGGAACTGAAATCGAAGGTCCGTAGGCGCAAGACTGCGTCGTGAGAGTACAACATTAGGATTTTGACAGCCCGTTGTTATGCAATGGGCTGTGCTTTTTCGTTCAGATAAGAAAACGTTTCCATTATTTCTATGGACGCGCATGTGCATCATGTTAAGGGGAGATATATAGCAATGGAGGAACGAAGGAAATTTAAATTTGAGACTATGCAGCTTCATGTGGGGCAGGAGCAGGCGGACCCTGCGACGGGTGCCAGGGCTGTTCCGATTTATCAGTCCACGTCCTATGTGTTTGAGGATTGCCGGGACGCGGCAGAGCGTTTCGGCTTGAAACGAGCGGGACACATTTACGGACGGCTGTCGAATCCCACGGAGGATGTTTTTGAGCAGCGTATTGCCGCGTTGGAGGGTGGCCCTGCCGCCCTGGCTGTGGCTTCAGGAGCGGCTGCCATATCGTATGCGGCTCTTGCGTTGGCACAGCAGGGACATCACATCGTAGCGGCAACCACCATATATGGCGGAACCTATAATTACTTTGAGCATACCCTTCCTGCCCAGGGAATAACCACCACCTTTGTAGATCCCACAAAAGGAGTACAGGTCTTTGAGGAGGCTATAAAGGAAAACACCCAGTTCATATTCATCGAAACCGTTGGAAATCCCAATGCAAATCTCATTGACATAGAAGC
>DOYB01000100.1 GCA_003518745.1 Selenomonas sp.
GTGTTCCGGTAGCCAACCCTTTTCAGGCTTTGGTTGACCTTGTCGATTATTTCCTTTAGGTAATAGAAATCCTCTAAATATCGATTATGTAAAAAGGTGAGGTTATACTGGCTGAGCGCCAGGGCCTCGCCTTTTGTTTGTACCTCTTTCTGCCTCGCAAGGAATAAAATAGACTGAGCGAGGGCCGTTCCGATGGAGTTGCTGGCAGTGTTCCATCCGGCGTAGGCTATGAATGAATTGAGAGGGGCATTTTCCCTGAGAAGTATGGGAAGGAGGGCTTCCTCAGCGGAGAAATGACGAGTGAGATCTACGACAGCGGCTTTCTTTCCTTCAGCTGTCAGCCTCTTAAGCTGTTTTGCTGAGGGAAGCCGGCTCCCAAGGGTATCCTCTTCCCAATCGTTTGCCGACAGGAATAGGGAAAAATCCGCGTCCTCCTGCAGAGAAACCGGCAAAGCGTTCAGCATCCGCAGCTTTTCTTCGGCAGAGGCTGACATGGTCACGGCCATATAGGGCATTACCATGTGGGCTGTCTTTTCGCAGTTGTAGACCGTAAAGACCTTTGGACGGAACCCTGTGTCCCTGCATTTTATTTCTGCCAGTATGGTAAGGGCGATTTCGTCTGCCCCATGGGTAAGGAATACCCTTTCCTCGGAAATATTCCTATCATGCAGGAAGGAAACGATATCCGCTTTCTCTATGTTTGGAATGCCGTATTCCTCTCCATCGTCCTGTCCAAGTATGAGACGAGAAAGAACGCCTTCGGCCGCAAGCTCCGCAAGACGTTCGTTGAGCAATTTGTTTTTCTCGAAGTGGGCGAGGTAGGTTTCGAGACTCTTCGGAGGAATACTTTCGGCGAGTTTCTTGATTTCTTCATCGTCCACGGGCAGTCCCGCAGCCTTCTTTCCGACTAAACGGGAATATTTCATGATATCCCTTCGTTCAGCGTAGCCATCTATGGTGTCCTGCGGGGAGAGTCTTGGAAGTATGCTGAAGGCATATATGGGGATATCCGGATTCGCTTGATGTATCTCCCGTAGGAATGCCATCAGGGTTTCAAGGTCACCAGGGCCCAGTTCCCGCTCCCTGGCCGCCAGAAGCCCTCCGTAGAGCAGCTGGTCTATGGAGATTATGGCGGCATGGGAGCCGGGAAGCTGTTCCTTTAGCCAAGTCCTCATACCCGCGGTATCACCGGGCATAGAGTAGTAGTCCTGAAGGGCAGACGGTGGGACATTCACATCGAAGGCTCCAATGTGTCCCGCGTCGATGACAAATTGGCGGCAGGGTGGGCGTCCGTCCAAGGGCACCAATACAATTTTTTTCTCCGGATATTCAGCCAGAGGAATAGGTGACGAGGCCGGTACCGGATGGAGAATGTGCTGAAAGGCTGTCAGGGTGACGACGAACAGTGCCATTAGTATGAGTTTCTTTTTCATTGCCTCTTGTCGCATCCGAATACAATGCCTGCGCCCTTCCTTGCCTTTTCAGCTGTTTCCATGACCTTCAGTGAGGTGTCAAGCCCTGCCTTCATGGCTTCATAATCCTGATTCCGATACATTTCGGCGAATTCCAGGAACTCATGCACCATGCGGTGTGGGTAGCGGTTAAGGGTGTAGCGGCTGGTAATCCTTTCTCCGTGGAAGGCTACCTCGAAGGCCTTGAGCTCGTTGGGAGCCTCCGATACCCGCAGCCAGCCCTTTTCTCCCTGCACCGTAATGAAGCATGGACTTTCGGAATCCTTCGCTCCAAGGGCTGTGGCTGTGAAGCCGGGGTATGTGAGTATCAAGGTACCGGAGGTATCTATGCCGTTGAAGCCAATCCTGGGATGATAGGAAACATTTTCAGGAGCTCCGAAGAGGCCTACGATGAAATTCAGGTTGTAGATGTTGATGTCATAGAGGCTTCCACCCGAGAGCTCCGGATCAAAGGCAGGAAGCACCTCCTGCTTCAGGTATCTGTCATAGCGGCTGGAATACTGTGAGTAATTAGCCATTACCGCGCAGATATTCCCCAGCTTTGGAAGAAGCCTCTTTATCTCATGGAAGTTTGGTACATGGAGGATGGTTACTGCCTCAAATACGTAAAGGTGCTTCTCAAGGGCCAGATCTATTAGCTCACGCACCTCTTCAACTGTTGAGGCAAAGGGCTTTTCCATTATGACGTTCTTGCCTGCCAGAAGGGCCTTTTTGGCGTATTCATAGTGGACACTGTTTGTGAGACCCACATAGACGAAATCTGCTTCATCCTTTTCCAGCAGCTCATCGTAGTCGGTATAGACCTTAGGGACAGAATACTGTGTGGCCAGCGCCTCGGCCTTGGCAATGCTCTTGGCTCTGGCAAAAATGGAGGTTACTTCTATTTCCGGTACTTCTCTGAGAGCCGGCAGAGCGCCCTCCCTCACGATGAAGCCTGTTCCTAGAATCGCCAATTTCATGCCGCATCTTCCTTTCTGCTGTTGAAACATTCCAATACTCCAACTATTTCTCCTACCATATCAGAAATCCATTGAGGTCTTTGCTTTGATGATATGATAGTTACATCTTATCACAGCGGGGAGCATGATACAACAGTGGCTTGAAGCGAGGCTTTGCGTTATTCGGAAGTTGCATTGATTAGCTTGTTTGAATTAACCTGTAATGCATGGGTGGGCAAAAAAGAAACAAGCCACAACGATGCGTGAATCAGCACCATTATGGCTTGCGTTTTTCTATGAACTTAGATTTCGTGCATGGGCGTAGCGACACGAGGTTAGTCCCTTTAGGGATGCAAACACCGTTTTGCACGGAGTTTACTATGGATGGACCGCGAATGAGTCAGAGCAGCTTACTTCTTTTTGTTATCTTTGTTATCTTTATTATCCTTCTTGTCCTTTGAGTTGACTTCCCTGAAGGATGCGACGCCGAACTGGTAGGAGGTTATTGCATCGGGCCTCAGTACGGGATTGTCAATCAGGTGTACCGCGATACATCTTCCGCTTT
>DOYB01000093.1 GCA_003518745.1 Selenomonas sp.
TTGATTGACGAAGTCATAACACGTCCTTTAAAGCAGGAAGAGCCTGAGAAGGGGTAATGGAATGTTGAAGTTTGGGGATGAAAGGGGCCAGTTGAAGTGCTCCTTCTGCGGAAAGACCCAGGATCAGGTACGGAAACTTGTGGCGGGTCCCGGAGTCTATATCTGCGACGAATGCATTGAGCTCTGCAATGAGATAATCGAAGAAGAGTTCAGTGATGAAGTTGAGGTTGAACTGAAGGACATTCCGAAGCCCAAAGAGATTCGCGCAATTCTGGATCAGTATGTCATTGGCCAGGATGATGCAAAGAAATCCTTGTCGGTCGCGGTTTATAATCACTACAAGCGGATAAATGCCGGACCGAGTAAATCCGACGATGTGGAGATACAGAAGTCCAATATACTTATGATGGGCCCTACAGGCAGCGGAAAGACCCTATTGGCACAGACACTTGCCCGCATACTGAATGTACCCTTTGCTATTGCCGATGCCACCGCATTGACAGAAGCAGGTTATGTGGGAGAGGACGTAGAGAATATCCTGCTGAAGCTCATACAGGCCGCGGACTATGATGTGGAACGTGCGGAACGTGGAATAATATACGTTGACGAAATCGATAAGATTTCCCGCAAAACGGAGAATCCATCCATTACCCGGGACGTTTCGGGTGAGGGCGTGCAGCAGGCATTGCTTAAGATCTTAGAGGGAACCACTGCTTCCGTACCTCCTCAGGGTGGCAGGAAGCATCCGCATCAGGAGCTTATACAGATCAACACCACGAATATATTGTTCATATGTGGAGGAGCCTTCGATGGACTTGAGAAGATTATTGAGGCTCGTCTTGGAAAGAAGCAGTTGGGATTCGGTGCTGATATCCAGTCAAAGCAGGAGCGTAACATTGGTGAGACACTGAGACAGGTACAGCCTGAGGACCTTTTGAAAAGTGGCTTGATTCCCGAGTTTATTGGAAGGTTACCTGTTGTGGTTACCTTGGATGCGCTGGATGAGGATGCCTTGGTGGATATACTTACTCAGCCTAAGAATGCGCTGGTCAAGCAGTATCAGCGTCTCATGGACTATGATGGTGCGCGTCTCATCTTTGATGATGATGCTTTACGGGTGATTGCTCAGGAGGCTTTGAGGCGCAAGACCGGGGCAAGGGGACTCCGTTCCATCCTGGAGAGCATCATGCGTAACGTGATGTATGAGATTCCTTCAATAGAGGGAGTAACCACCTGTAGGGTGACTAAGGACGTTGTGGTTTCCCACAAGGATCCTGTTATGAGTATCGAAAAGAAGAAGCCTAAGAAGTTGATCAGCAGCAAAGAAGTGTCTGCTTGATAAATAGCAATCGGAGGGCGCTGCATGAGCAGCGTCCTCTTGTTGAAAAAGGAGTACGAACTATGGCAGAGTCTGTGAATTTGCCGTTGCTTCCATTACGGGGCATGATGGTTTTTCCCTATATGATCATACATTTGGACGTAGGACGGGAGCGTTCCGTGGCCGCATTGGATGCGGCTATGGTGGAAAATCGCAAGATCCTGCTGCTGGCTCAAAGGGACGCGGAAAATGAGGAGCCGGACAGAGCCGGTTTGTACGATGTAGGAACCGTAGCCGAGATACGCCAGCTTCTCAAGATGCCCGACGGGAATATCCGGGTTTTGGTGGAGGGACTTTGCCGGGCAGTTGTCAGGGAGTATCGTGAATTAGACAACTATACGGAGGTTACTGTTGATGAGCATCCTGATGAACAGGATGATTCTATGGATTTGGAAGCCCTTACAAGAGCAGTGGTACATGAATTTGAGGAATGGGTCAAGCTCAGCAAGAGGATTCCTCCCGAAACTTTTGTTTCTGTTACTATATTGGACGATGTGGGCCGTCTCTGTGATCTTATTGCCAGTCACTTGAATTTAAAGCTGGAGCTCAAACAGGAACTCCTTGAGTGTCTCGACGTGGCGAAGAGATTGGAAAAACTTTACGAGATTCTGGTGCGTGAACTGGAAGTTGTCCAGATGGAGCAGAAAATCGGTCAGCGTGTCAGAAACCAGATGGAGAAATTCCAGAAGGATTACTACCTACGGGAGCAGCTTAAAGCGATACACAAGGAGCTTGGTGACGGTGAGGATCGCGCGGATGAAATAGCTGTTTATAGAGAACGCTTGGAAAAGGGCGGTTATCCCGATGAAGTTAAAAAGGTAGTAAATAAGGAACTCCGTCGTATGGAACACATGTCAGGCATGTCTCAGGAGCTTGGTGTCATACGGAACTATGTGGACTGGCTCATGGATTTGCCTTGGATGAAGTCCACAGAGGATTCCATGGATATAAAGAAAGCTGAAAAGATACTGGACAAAGACCACTATGGTTTGGAAAAAGTCAAGGAACGAATTTTGGACTTTTTGGCAGTGCATCAGCTTACTAAGGATAAAACTGCTCCTATCCTCTGCCTTGTGGGGCCTCCGGGAGTTGGAAAGACCTCACTTGCATCTTCTGTTGCCCGTGCAATGGGCAGAAAGTTCGTAAGGGCCTCTTTGGGCGGTATTCGTGATGAAGCCGAAATACGGGGGCACAGGCGTACATACGTGGGCTCAATGCCCGGGCGTATCATCCAGGGGCTCAAGAAGGTTGGTACCAATAACCCTGTATTTCTTTTGGACGAAGTTGATAAACTCAACCGGGATTACAGCGGAGACCCCTCAGCAGCATTGCTGGAGGTATTAGACCCAGCCCAGAATGACACGTTCAGCGACCATTATATCGAGGTGGCCTTTGATCTCTCACATGTTCTCTGGATTGTAACGGCTAACAACCTTTCAAACATACCAAGGGCTCTGAGGGATCGAATGGAAATAATCAACCTTTCCAGCTATACGGAATTCGAGAAGCTTGAGATTGCTAAACGGTACCTTATAGGCAGGCAGCGTAAGGAAAATGGCATGAAGGCTAAGGATGTTACCTTTGCCGAAGGTGTCCTTCAGGAAATCATAAGCCAGTACACAAGGGAATCGGGAGTGCGTGAACTGGAGCGAGTGATTGGCCGAGCCTGTCGCAAGGCAGCCAGAAAGATCGTGGAGGGTGAAAAGACTCCCATACGCATTACCAAGAAGAATCTCAAGGACTTTCTGGGACGCCCCAAGTATTTGCAGACCCGCGCCGAGAAGAAGCCCGAGGTTGGAGTTTCTACCGGCATGGCATGGACTGAGGTGGGGGGAGACATCCTTCCCACCGAGGCAACGGTGCTGAAGGGAAAGGGGAAGCTGCTCCTTACGGGTCAGCTTGGTGATGTGATGCAGGAATCTGCTCAGGCGGGACTTACCTACATCCGCAGCCGTGCCGATGAATTCAAGCTGAAAAGCGATTTCTACGAGAAGAATGACATACACGTCCATGTTCCGGAGGGGGCAGTGCCAAAGGATGGTCCTTCGGCGGGAATCACTATGGCTACGGCGATGATTTCAGCTCTTACAAAGCGAAAGGTTCGCAGTGATGTGGCCATGACCGGAGAGATAACCCTAAGGGGGAATGTCCTGGCTATAGGGGGCCTGAAGGAAAAGGTACTGGCTGCCTATCGTGAGGGAATGCATACCATAATCCTTCCCAAGGAAAATGAAAGGGATATTGAGGATATTCCGGAAGCGGTTCGGGATAAGCTTGAATTCGTACCGGTAGACCACATGGATCAAGTATTGAAAACAGCATTGATGTAGTGAAGAAGAGCCTTCTCCTTAGAAATAGGGGGAAGGCTTTTTCAAGGGGGCGAAGTTGTGGAAAAAGAGATAATTGTCACACAAGGAAAATATGTGTGCTCTGCTGTGAAGCGAGATCAATATCCGGCAAACAAACTGCCTGAGATAGTATTTATGGGACGCTCCAATGTAGGCAAGTCCTCACTTATAAACTCCCTTACCCGCACAAGACAGCTTGCCAGAGTTTCCTCACAGCCGGGCAAAACCCAAACCATAAACTTCTTTGAGGTTGGAGTAAAGCTGAAGGGGGAGGAGGAAAGGAAAACTTTCCATTTGGTTGATCTTCCGGGTTACGGTTATGCAAAAACCGGCAGGGAGAATCGAAAGATTTGGGCGAAATTCATCGAAGAATACCTTACCTCATCCGAGGAACTGCGTTTTGTCTGTCAACTGATGGATATACGGCATGAACCTATGGCATCGGATCTGGATATGCTTAATTGGCTTATGGCAAAGAATATTCCGGTTCTCATCGTTGCAACTAAAGCCGATAAACTCAGCGGCAACGGTCGAAGCAAGCAGTTGTCTGTAATACGCAGGGCAGTGGGAATACCTGAAATATCAGTCCTGCCTTATTCTTCCTTGAAAAATGATGGCCGTCAAGATTTGCTGGAAGTGATTTATGCTTCTTTGGAATAGTAGATTAAGCAGAATGCTCTGAATTTAATATCTTTAAACATTTTCAGATTAAAATCAGTATCTGGTGCTAGAATGGTCGACGTTGATATGAACCGAATCCATTAGTGGAGCGGGGGAACCGTTGGGACTTTGTCCCTTATTGGGGTGAATGCCTCGTGTATTAGAGGCTAGGGCAGTTCTTCTATGTCCGAACCCGTCAGCTAACCTCGTAGGAAAAAATGAGAGGAGTTTTTCTATTGAGTAGAGTTATGCGTGTTGGTTTGTTGATGCTTTTGTGTATGTGCTGGTTTTCTGTCGCCGGTGCTGAGTCCTTCCGCGTAGGTGATCAGGGCAGTGAAGTGGCAGAGATACAGGGTCAGTTGGCTGAACTTGGATATGATGTTTCTGCTGATGGTGATTATGGACCTGCAACAGCTGAGGCTGTGAAGTTATTTCAAGAAGCTCAGGGGATTGAGGCAGATGGTTTAGTAGGCCCGTCTACTTATATGGCGCTCATGGGCAGGGATATGCCTGAAGTGAGCCGCGGATCTAATTATATTTCCCGCCGTCTGATTCAAACCTCTATGCAGTATATTGGTGTTCCTTATGTTTTTGGAGGAACTACCCCTTATGGTTTTGACTGCTCCGGCTATGTGCGCTATGTGTTTGCACAGTCTGGTATCTATCTTCCCCGTATGGCGGATGAGCAGTACGAGGTAGGGTCACCGATTTCCACCTCTGAGCTTGTTCCCGGAGATTTGGTGTTCTTCTCCACTTATACCTATGGTGTATCTCACGTTGGAATATATGTTGGCGAGGGCAGCTTCATTCATGCGTCTTCAAGTTCGGGAGTCATGATTTCAGGACTTAACGATTACTATTGGAGCGACTGCTATGTAGGTGCGCGCCGCATTATGTGATAAATAAAGAAAGAGGCCTTGCGCCTCTTTTTTTCATTTATCACATATAAAACAATCGGTTATCTACGGCATAATCTACCATGGTGGTATAATTCAAATTTCATTCCTTGCCAGCGCGTGTGTAGTGGCTGAAGCTGCCGATCATAAGCTGCAGAAAGTCATTATGGAGAGCTTTTAGGAAGTTCTTAGTGCCTATACATTTTCCTTGGGGCTTGGGCATGATTTCCAGGAAAGCATCCGGATCCACGTTAAGATTCCTGATTTGTATCATCTGTACCGAAAACTCCTTGAAGAATTCCCTCCATGCTTCCAATTCCTCCTCACGATCATTAAATCCTGGGAAGGTGAGCATGTTCAGCGAAACGTAAACTCCGTGGTCAAGAGCGTAACGGATGGAGGCCTTTACGTCAGAGAGGTGGTAGTTGGCGCGGTAATAGGCATCGTAGCTGGAATCCCTGGCGCTTATAATAGAAACACGCAATGAATCGAGGCCCGAGTCAATTATCTGCTTTATTCCCTTTGTATAGCCGGCATTTGAGTTCATGTTGATTTGACCCTTTTTTGTCTTGGCGCGAATCATGCGTATTCCCTCTGAAATATTGTCTGAAGCAAGGGACGGTTCACCTTCACAGCCCTGTCCAAAGCTCACGATTCCATCAGGAGCTATAGAAAGATGGTATATCCCCACGTCAGCGATTTCCTTGGGAGTGGGACGGAAAGTGATACGGCTCTGGGGTGATGGGCAGCATTCTGCCGGTTGCAGGGAGATGCAACCGAAGCAGTTGGCGTTGCACACGGGAGAGGCCGGAATCCCTGCCTCCCAACGGCGATAGAAAAGGTTCTGTGCCGTACAGCAGTGCCAATTAAGGGAACAGTTAGCCACCTGCTCTACAATCCGATTGTTTGGCAGGTCTTTTCTTGTACGCTTTACAAGTCGCGGAAGGTCGGGGGTATTGTAATTGACAGGATCCCATTTTGAGTTTTCGTCTGTATAAATGGCGGCGGCATAGAGCTCGTCCTTGTACAGAACAACAGCGGTATAGCCATATAAGGGCAGCCTCTCCGCAGCCTCATTTTTCTCATAGGCAGGGAGATACAGTCTTGTGTATCCGGCAGGAAGAATTGCCGCCACCGCGCATCCTGCAATGGGCATTACTTCGCCATCTTCAGCAATACCCACAGCCTGACGGTCAGGAAGGAACATGATATCAGCGCTTTCAGGCAGGGGGATAAGATCCTCGGGCTCCAAGGGAACTATTTCATTCCCAATTCGTCCCATGCCTCCAAGCTGAGGGACATCAAATATTTCACCATCCTCGTCGGCGTAAAGGGCGGCAATCTTATTCATCTCGAACAACCTCCTCCGTTTTGGCATCCTCTTGGTAACCGGGAGCCGGATTTGTCTCGGAATGGGGCTTTTTCTTCTGCTTCTTTGGATTGAATTTGTTCATGGCCACGTCTGTTCCGTCTTTTACCATGCACTCCAAGGCAGGAACAAGGTATTCGATGGCCTCCTTGATTTTTGGGGCATCCTCCTCGGTGAAGGGGGACAGCACATGGTTCACCACTGTCCAGCGGGGGAGAGGCCTTCCAATGCCGATTCGTACCCTAGAAAAATTTTCGTTCCCCAAAAGTGACAAAATAGACTTGATTCCATTATGTCCTCCCGCGCTGCCCTTTTTTCGTATGCGTATCGTTCCAGCAGGAATGTCCATATCATCGTGAATAACTATCAGCTCCTCAGGCTCAAGCTTGTACCAGTTCATGAGGGGAGCTATGGCTTCACCGCTGTTGTTCATATAGGTTTGGGGCTTTGCGATAATGATTTTTTCCGCGCCTATATACGCATCTGCCACCAACGCATTGTATTTCTCTTTCCAGAAGGTTATATTCAGCTTTTCTGCCAGGGCATCTGCCAGCATAAAACCTACATTGTGCTTAGTTTTTGCATATTCCGAGCCCGGATTTCCGAGTCCTGCGATTAATTTCATAAAATTATTCTCCCATCATTCATTTATCCGCTGTGGGATCGCCAATCAGGAAGAGGTATGCAAGAACCACTATACCAAGCGCTATGCGGTACCATCCGAAAGCCTTGAAATCATTGCGCTTGATGTACTGCAGTAGGAATTTTATCGAGAGAATGGAAACAATGAAGGCCGTAACCATACCCAGAGCCAGAATAAGGAGTTCTTCACCCGAGTAGTTAAGGCCGAATTTTACCATTTTCAGCAGGCTGGCTCCGAACATTACAGGAATCGCAAGGAAAAAGGTAAACTCAGCAGCAACATAACGGGAGGTACCGAACAAAATACCGCCAAGTATTGTAGCGCCGGAGCGGGAGGTGCCGGGTACCAGGGACAGGACCTGAAACATACCTATTATCAGAGCTGTTTTGTAGTCGAGCTTTGCAAGGTTATTCACCCTGGGGGACCTGTTCTTGTTGTAGTTCTCAACCAGTATGAAGAGAATTCCATAGAAAATCAAGGTCGAGGCCACCACAGGAGCAGTCATGAAATGCTCCTCCATATAGTCGTTGAACGCCAGACCGATAACGGCAGCAGGGATACATGCAAGGATTACCTTTAGCCACAGCTGTGCGGTTTCTTTTTTTTCATTTTTGGTTTTCCATGATGAGAAAGGGTTGAGTTTTTCGAAGTTCAGCACCACAACCGCCAGAATAGCTCCAAGCTGAATCACCACCAGGAACATATCCATGAATTCCTTGCTGACATTCAGCTTAATGAATTCATCCACAAGGATCATATGCCCGGTACTGCTGACAGGGAGCCATTCAGTAAGACCTTCCACAACACCTAGGATGATGGTTTTTATCAATTCAATAAAGCTTAAATCCATAATAATAATACAATCCTTTCCTTTATGATGCCTGACAGATGAGGCAATCACCGATTTTCTCTCCAATAGTATAGTATAGCATATAGCAGGAAAGCAAACACGAAATTTCCGAGGAAATAAAAATTTTTAAAAAAGGGAAGGGAAACAAAGGGGTTGTGTCAAATAATACACCAGATTGTTATGTGACGGCACATGAATTTCCGTTGGATGGGAGGGTACAAGGTGCTGAGATCATATGCTGTGGAGGACCTGCGCGCAGGCATGAAAATCGGCAGGGATGTACTTGCAAACGGCAGCGTCCTATATGGAAAGGGTACTGTTCTGACTGATGCGGATATTGTAAAGCTTTCCGGGAGTATGCTATTTTCAGTCTACATAGATGAGGATGAGGAACAGGCTGATGAGCGTATCGAAGGAGTAGAGTATCTGCTTGATGATGACTATGTGAACTGCTATGAGAAGACCATGGCCAGGATTCAACGTATTTACAACAGGCTTGTTAAGGATGAAACCCTTGACATGAACGAGCTCAATGTGGTACTGTCTGATGACAATATACAGAAGCTCTGTGATGGTGCCAAGGCTGTTTCACAGATTCACAATATGTCTAGAGATGGCGATACTGTGCTGCACCATGTGATGCATGTGGGCATACTTGCCGGGCTCATGGGAAATTGGATGCGTATGCCGAAGGAGCGCATGCGTGACCTTGTCATGTCGGCTTTCCTGCACGATGTGGGCAAGAAATGTATCCCCGATGAGATACTTAACAAGCAGGGCAAGCTCACAGATGAGGAATTCCACGAAATACGAAAGCATCCGGAATATGGGTACAATCTGCTGAAGCTGGGGCCCCTGAAAGCAAAAAACGATGTCCTGTTTGGCATTGTACAGCATCATGAACGGTGTGATGGCTCAGGATATCCTGGTAAACTCAAGAAAGACCAAATAAATGAGCTGGCCAGGATAATCGCTATACTCGATATATACGACGCAATGGCGGCAAACCGTTCATACGCCAGAAGATGTTCTCCCTTCGATATACTTGGAGTGCTGTATGAGGATGTGCTCAGCGGCAAACTCGATACGGAGTATGGTGTACATTTCATGCGTCATCTCTGCCAGTCCTTGAATGGTAATTGGGTTGCCTTGACAAATGGTCAGAAGGCGCGTATTGTCTATATTGATGGAAGCGGGGTTAAGTCGCTTCCGGTGGTACAGACAACGAAGAATGAGTTCATAGATTTGAACAGGAGAAGCGACATAAAAATTCAGGCTGTCTTAACGGCCAGAGAAATGTCCTGATGCGAGGTTTAGTAGTAATTCTTGATGTTTCTAAGGAAAAAGAAGGATTTCCTGCTTTAATAGCGAATAGTAATATGAGCAAAGCTAATGCTTTATGTGATGCTTTAAAGATTCAGGCCCGTAAGGGCGTAGCGCAAGGCCGCGCTTTGCGCTAAGTTAATTAGAGGAGGATTATTATGGAAAACACCAACAACAGCAAGGAAAAGGTACTGCCCACCAAGAAGGAGACGAAGCTCGGATCGATTCGTATTGCGGATGATGTGGTAAGCATCATTGCAGGTCTTGCAGCCACGGAAATCGAGGGAATTGCAGGCATGAGCGCCGGTCTGGTGGGAGGAATCGCTGAGATTCTCGGCCGCAAGAACTTTGCCAAGGGCGTTAAGGTTGAGGTCGGTGAGCGCGAAGCTGCTGTGGATTTGTATATCATAGTGAAGTATGGCGTGAGGATTCCGGATGTGGCGCTTGCTGCTCAGGAAAATGTCAAGCAGGCTATCGAGACCATGACGGGTCTTTCCGTTGTTGAGGTAAATATCCATGTTCAGGGTGTCGGCTTCCCTGAGGAAGAGACCCAGGAGGAGGAGCCTGTTCGCGTTCGTTAATGTGAACAGAAAGACGGAATAATGGGGATAATCAATCGGTTTTTACTGTTTGTATACGCGCTTTGTATAGGTGCCGTTTCTGTCGTCGCGGCAGGTGTGTGTCTTAACCTGATACCTGAGCGTATGTGGCTGAATGAAGTCAGGTTTGCCATAGCAAGGCCGGATGTTTTGGCTGTACTGGCAATAGTCCTTATCGTCAGCCTGTATATGCTTAAGGTTTCTCTTTCGACTAAAGAGGGCCCGAGGGAGAGAGTTCCCGCTGAGCTCATTTTGGCTGATGGAGAGAACGGGAAGGTCAGAGTGTCTGTGGAAGCCGTGCAAGGCTTGGCAGAAAGAGCCGCCACTACGATCAAAGGGGTGCGGGAAGCCAGTGTGAGGATAAAGCCAATGAAGGCCGGAGATACCTCTGTAGCTCTTGCCATCAGTATAGTGCTTTCTCATGGCATATCCGTACCGGACGTAGGAGAACGTGTAAGCGAGGTGATTCGGCAGGAGATGTCGGATGCACTGAACCTGTCGGATACAAAGGTGGATGTTTCCGTTACGGATATTTCAAATGCGCCTGTAGACAGGAAACGCGTCGTGTAAGGCGGTGATACTATGCTAGAGGAATTAAAGCAATTGATTGGCAGTTTTTTCGGCGAGCACTGCAAGGGAAAGGTTGGTCTCCTATCGGGATTAGTGGTCGGTGTCGCGGTTCTGGTGTTTGGATTTTGGAAAACTGTCTTTGTTTTGCTTTGTGGCTGTATTGGCCTGTACGTCGGTACGCGAATGGAAAGGGAAGAGGATTTGCTGCAGAGGATATTGTCATCCCTGCAGAATCGTCTGCCTGATAAGTTCCAGAATTGGCTTTGAGTTTGAGAGGTTGTTATGAGTCGCAGACAAGCACGGGAGACCGCATTACAAGCGCTTTTCCAACTGGATCTTAACCATGGTTCTGAGGACGAGGCAGAGTTGTACGAGACACTTGCCGTGGATACTGCGATTGGGGAATGTGATAAGATTTCCGCTTCGGACCGCGAATACGTCCTGTCAACAGTGCATGGTACAAGGCTCCATATGGAAGAGATCGACGAGCAGATTTCTAAACATGCTAAAGGATGGAAGCTCTCACGCATGGGAGCGGTAGATCGAAATATTATGCGTTTGGCCACTTACGAAATGAGGTTCGGTGAACTGCAAACCGAACCGAAGATAGCCGTTAATGAAGCGGTGGAGCTTGCAAAGAAGTACGGGACAGACGACTCAAGTCGATTTGTCAACGGGATTCTTAATGCAATGATGAAGTAGGCGTTGAAGCAGAAGAAATCGCCAGACTTTTGTCTGGCTTTTTCTTGTATAGTTAAAGGGGCAGCTGAGATGATTCACAGCGTAAGCGATATTACAAGGTATATCAAGGGATTGCTACAGAATGAGCAGTTGCTGCAGAACCTGCTGATAGGAGGAGAAATCTCGAACTTCAAATGCTATAGTTCGGGGCATTGCTATTTTACTTTGAAGGATACCGGTGCAAGCATTAAATGCGTAATGTTCAAGAGCAGGGCGCAAGGCTTGAGATTTCGCCCCGAAAACGGCATGGCCGTAATTGTCCGTGGAAATATAGCCGTTTATGAAAGAGACGGAGTCTATCAGCTCTATGCGGATTCCATGACTCCACAGGGAGCAGGGGAATTGGCGCTGGCCTTTGAACAGCTGAAAAAGAAGCTTGCGGCAGAGGGATTGTTCGATGATACCCGTAAGAAACCGCTGCCCTTCTTCCCCAAAAGAATTGGCGTGGTAACTTCTCCTTCGGGAGCAGTTCTTCGAGATATATACCATGTTTCCAAGCAACGAAATCCGGGTATACGCCTAGTTCTTTATCCCGTCCAGGTACAAGGGGACGCAGCGGCAGAGGAAATTTCACGGGGGATACGGTTCTTCAATAAAAATTACCCTGTTGATGTACTCATAGTAGGCCGAGGCGGGGGATCCGCGGAGGATCTGTGGGCCTTCAATGAGGAACCAGTTGTCAGAGCCATTTATGACTCCAATATACCTGTTATTTCTGCTGTTGGTCATGAGACTGATTTCACACTGGCGGATTTTGCCGCTGACCGTCGTGCGGCAACCCCTTCCCATGCGGCTGAATTAGCGGTTCCTGATACCAGAGAGCTTCAGCATCGTCTGGCTGTGCTCGCTGTACGCATGACTACGGCTGCAAGACATCAGCTTCAGATAAAGCGTGAACGCTTGACACGGTGCCGAAAGAGTACGATAATGGAACGTCCGCATCAGTTTTTAGACAAGAGAAGGCAAAGGCTTGATATTGCAATATTGCGCCTCTCTCAGCTGAAAACAGCCGCAATCCAAGGCAAAAGACATAGGCTGGAGCTTGCCCTGCAACGCTTGGATATGCTTAACCCCGCACGGGTTCTCAGGAGGGGCTACAGCATAGTAGAGAATGAAAATGGTGTGGTACGCAAAGCAAGCGAGGTATCTGTTGGAGATGCTCTGACGGTTATACTGTCTGATGGCAGACTTAACGTCAATGTGACCGGAACATCCAGAACTGTTTCGCGGAAAGGAAGAACTGGAAATGCCTAGAAAAAAGGAAATGAGCTTTGAGTCTGCCTTGGAACGGCTTGAAAATATTGTAGAATCAATGGAAACGGGAGAAACAAGTTTGGCAGAATTGCTCAAGAATTATTCTGAGGGCGTAGAGCTTTCAAAATTTTGCATGGCGTCCCTTGACAGGACCGAGCAGGCTATGGATCTTTTAATCAAAGAGAATGGTGGAAGCTTCAAAGAGCAAAAGCTGGACATTGAAGGTGAGTGATCATGCTTAAGGTTGAGTGGGAAAGACGGAGAAAAATAGTCGAAGAGGCTCTCGGCCGAGAATTACGAGAGGAGGAGGCGCTTTTTCCGAACCTTGCGGACGCGATGAAATACAGCTTGTTGGCGGGAGGCAAGCGGCTGCGTCCAATATTGCTTATGGCCGCGGCGGATGCTGTAGGAGGAAAGGGCGACCTATATGTAACAGCCGGGTGTGGGCTGGAAATGATACACACTTATTCCCTTATCCACGACGATTTGCCTGCCATGGATAACGATGATTACAGACGGGGCAAGCTGACTAATCACAAGGTTTACGGTGAAGGAAACGCCATTCTGGCGGGAGACGCCTTGCTGACGCTGGCCTTTGAGGTTATACTTAGGCAGAGGGAAGCAACGGCTGAGACTCTTGTAAAGGTAGTGAGGGAAATCAGCATTGCAGCGGGCGCGAACGGTATGGTTGGCGGCCAATACATCGACTTGGATTCCGAAGGAAAGCAGATTTCCATGGAAACCCTGAAAAAGATGCACATGGCAAAGACGGGAGCGCTTTTCCGTGCCGCCCTCAGATCCGGTGCTATTCTGGCAGGAGCCTCTGATGAGCAGCTATCCGCCCTGACCCGCTATGCTGATTGCTTCGGACTGGCCTTCCAGATTACAGATGACATACTTGATGTAGTAGGGGACGAGGCGGCCATAGGGAAACCGGTGGGCAGTGATGAGAAAAAGCTAAAATCCACCTATGTCACCATGTCATCACTTGAGGATGCGAAGGAAATGGCAGAAAATGCCATTAAAGAAGCAAGGTCCGCCTTGGATATTTTTGGAAGCGAGGCTGATTTCCTGCGGGAGCTTGCCTCATATCTATTGAATAGAGATCATTGACAGGAAGGGAAACGACGTGGCTCGGATATTAGATAATCTGGATTTGCCTGAAGGACTCCGAAAACTGAATATACAGCAGATGGAACAGTTGGCGGAAGAAATTCGTGCCAAGATTATCCATACAGTATCGGAAAATGGGGGGCATCTTGCACCCAGTCTCGGTACTGTGGAGCTGACACTGGCCCTTTACAGCAGTTTCTCGTTCCCTAAGGACAAACTGGTTTGGGATGTGGGTCATCAGGCCTATACTCATAAAATACTTACAGGTCGAAGGGATAATTTTGATACTCTTCGGAAAAAGGAAGGCATTACCGGCTTTCCGAAGCGTTCTGAGTCTCAATATGACGCTTTTGGAGTAGGCCATGCCAGCACCTCTATATCGGCTGCCCTGGGAATGGCAATAGCAAGGGATGTAAAGAAAGAAAAGCACTATGTGATTGCAGTGATTGGTGACGGCGCCCTTACGGGCGGAGAGGCCTTTGAAGCCATGAATCACGCAGGGGATTTAGGCCGCAGCCTTATAGTAATCCTCAACGATAATGAAATGTCAATAGACAAGAACGTAGGTGCCGTATCCTCATATCTTTCACAGATGAGAATCGTGCCTCAGTATTATCGTGCGAAAAAGGATGTTGAGAACCTGATAAGGAGCATCCCTCGAATCGGAGGGAAGATGCTTCGCACTGCCAACAGTATAAAGTACGGTGTTCGTTCGGCGTTGGTTCCCGGTACCTTTTTTGAAGAAATGGGCTTTCAGTATGTGGGCCCCTTGGATGGACACAACATACAGCAAATGAAGGAGGTTTTCTCCAAGGTCAAGGAAATCCCCGGGCCTGTGCTCCTTCATATCCACACGAAAAAGGGAAAGGGTTATGGACCGGCAGAGTCTTACCCTGAAAAATTCCATGGAATAGGGAGCTTTGACGAAAATACGGGAGCTGTGGAGAAAAAACAGACAGCCCCCAGTTATACGTCAGTTTTCAGCAAGGCTCTCTGTGATTGTGGAGAAAAGGACCCAAGGCTTGTGGCAATAACCGCGGCAATGCCGTCAGGTACGGGCCTAAAGGAATTTGGGAAGAAATACCCAAAGCGGTTTTTCGATGTCGGGATTGCCGAAGAACATGCGATAACACTTGCGGCAGGAATGGCCGCGGCAGGGCTGCGTCCTGTCGCGGCAATATATTCAACCTTTGCACAAAGGGGGTACGATCAGCTTTTGCACGATGTCTGCCTGCAAAACCTGCCGGTAGTGCTGTGCTTGGACAGGGCCGGGCTTGTGGGTGAGGATGGTCCCACCCATCATGGAATGTTTGACATCTCATATCTCCGCCAGATGCCAAATATGAGTGTCTTGGCTCCAAAGGATGAAAATGAGCTTCGGCAGATGCTTTTTGCTGCCTTGGCACATAACGGGCCGGTGTCCATAAGATATCCCAGAGGCAATGGGATCGGGGTGCCTGTCAACGAGGAACCGGAGGAGCTTCCATGGGGGAAAGCGGAGATAATGGCCGAAGGAGGAGACGTTGCCTTCCTGGCTGTGGGCAGTATGGTGGAAACGGCTCGTCAGGCCGCGCGATTACTGGAAGCGGATAGTATTTCTTCAACCCTTGTCAATATGCGTTTTGTAAAACCCATTGACAAGGATGTCATAAGAAAAGCTGCAGATTCTGTGAAATATATTGTGACATGTGAGGAAAACACTCTTGCCGGAGGTTTTGGCTCGGCGGTGGCTGAGTTTATGGCAGATGAGGGAATCACTGTCCCTCTGATTCGTTTTGGACTTCCGGATGCCTTTGTAGAGCAGGGAACCAGAGGGGAATTGCTGGAGCTGTGCGGACTAACGGCAGAGGCTATCGCGAAACGTGTTAAAGAAAGGCTGGAAAAATAGAGATTATGGGAAAGGAACGTCTGGATGTGCTGCTTGTGAACCGTGGCTCGGCCTCCAGCAGGGAGCGGGCAAAGCGGCTTATTATGGCCGGCTCCGTGTTGGTAAATGAGCAGAAGATAGACAAGGCCGGAACATTGGTACCCGATGATGCGGTGATACGCATTCTTGGTGAGGACATTCCATATGTCAGCCGTGGCGGACTCAAGCTTGAAAAGGCAATCCGGACATTTGGCATAACCCTTAAAGATAAGGTGTCGGCAGACATTGGAGCCTCAACGGGCGGATTTACCGACTGCATGCTGCAGCAAGGAGCATGCAAGGTCTATGCCATTGACGTGGGCTATGGGCAGCTGGCATGGAAGCTCAGAACGGATGAACGGGTCGTGAATATGGAGCGGACCAATATTCGTTATGTAACAAAGGATATGCTTGATGAGTCCCCTGAATTCGCCTCTATTGACGTAGCATTCATATCGTTGGAAAAGGCATTGCCCGTTGTGTATTCCCTGCTTTCCGAAAAAGGGGAATGTGTTGCCCTTATTAAACCTCAATTTGAGGCAGGCCGGGAACACGTCGGCAAAAAAGGCGTGGTAAAGGATCCTGCCATTCATTTTGCTGTTATCAGGCGTGTTCTGCAATTCGCGCATGATACGGGATTTTCCGTCTTGGGGCTTACATTTTCTCCGGTGAAGGGGCCAGAGGGAAATATCGAGTATCTTACATGGCTGAAAAAAGATGATATCACTCAAGCCTCAGTAGATGAAACGACTTGTCGAGATATGGTGGAAAAAGCGCATAATGAGCTGGATTAAGGAGGATTTTCATGCAGCATGCTTATGGGGTAGAGGCCGGAATGAGGCAGATTGCTGTCTTCCCTAATCTTGGTAAACGAAGATCCGGGGAAATGGTGGATCGGATTTTTAAATTTTTCAGTGGCAAAGATGTGAGGCTTGTTATGCCTGCCACTGAAGCAAAGTATTTTCGCAGGGAAAAGCATGGCCTTCCATGCGTGGAGCGAGTCCATGTTGATATGGCCCTAAGCATAGGCGGTGACGGTACACTTCTTGGTGTATGCCGTCGTTTTGGTGGGCAGTCGGTTCCCGTATGCGGCATCAATCTCGGAACACTTGGTTTTATGGCAGATATAGAGCCGGATGAGCTGGAGGGCAGGTTGGGAAAGATACTGACCGGGGACTATAGGATAGAACGGAGACTCCTTCTGGCAGGCTATGTGCGCAATGAACAGGGTGAGCGTTTCCTTGGAGATGCTGTGAATGATGTGGTCATAACAAAGACAGGTGTGGCTCGTATGCTCCGCCTGCAGCTTTGGGTCAATGACACACATCTGACTGACTGTCAGGCAGACGGCGTAATTGTTTCCACGCCTACAGGTTCTACAGCCTATTCACTTTCTGCCGGCGGCCCAATGCTGAATCCCAATATTAAGGCACTCCTGCTGACACCTATTTGCGCCCATACCTTCCAGATGCGCCCATTGGTGATGGATGAAACAGATACGATACGCATAAAGGCGACGGGAATCCAGCAGGATGTGATCGTAACCCTTGACGGTCAGGTTAGTTTTCCTCTTACGCCCGGAGATGAGGTCATTATACGAAGATCCGAGGACGTGGCGCGGATAGTGAAGTTTGAAGATAAGGATTATTATAAGGTGCTTCGTACAAAGCTTTGGGGCGCATAAAGGAGTATCGAGTGGAATGCTGAAGACGTTGACGGTGTGGAATTTTGCCCTGCTGGAGCATGTCCAGGTGGAGTTTGAAGCGGGGCTTAATATTTTAACAGGTGAAACCGGTGCCGGAAAGTCGATTCTCATTGATTCGCTTGGAGCAATACTGGGGCATAGGGTATCAGCGGATGCTATACGTACCGGCTGTGACTGGCTGCGTGTGGAAGCGGTATTCATTTTGGAACAGCAGGAGGAGCTAAGGAAGCTGCTGAAGGAAATGGCGGTGGATTTGGAGGGTGATGAGCTCATAATAACCCGACAGATTACCCGTAATGGCCGTAGTACCGTATTGATAAACGGTGCCCATGTTACCCTTGCTGTGTTGAAACAGATTGGCCTTCTTCTGGTGGATATACATGGACAGAATGAAAATCTGGCTCTGCTGAAGGAGTCCAGCCAGTATGAGCTTTTAGATCATTGGACTGACGATATCGCGGAGGCGTTGGCAGACTATCAGGGAGGCTACAGGACTTGGTCGCAGCTGAAAAAGGAGCTTGAGGATAAGCAACGGGCTGCCAGTGAATATATGCAACGGATTGATATGCTGCGTTGGCAAGTGCAGGAAATTGAGGACGCAAATCTTAAAACCAAGGAAGATGAGGAACTGGAGGTTGAAATCAGAAGACTTTCCCACGCTGAAAAAATCGCTCAATATGTGGAGGAATCCTATGGTATACTGGATAGTAATTCTAAGAATGGAATCGGCATACTGTCCGGTCTCTCAAAAATACAGAAGAACCTTGAGGATATGAAGCGATTCGATGATTCTCTTGATAATGCGTTAAAAATAATATCTGATTCCTATGTTGCTATACAGGAGGCAGCCTACGAGATTCGTGATTACGGTGAAAGCATGGAGTTTGATCCTGCTAAGCTGGACAGGCTTCAGAGCCGTATGGATGCGATTGACCGCCTTCGAAAAAAATACGGGGCTACCATCGAGGATGTAATGGAGCATCTGAACAAGGCCAAGGAAGAGCTGTCCCTTATTGAGAATTTTGACGAGGATGTAGCAAGGCTTGAAAGGGATATTGATGAGTCTGAAAGGAAGCTTCAGTCCTTTGGAAAGACTCTCACCGAAAAACGAAAGGAAGGGGCTGAAATGCTATCCTCTGCTATAGAGGATAATCTCCATGAATTGGGAATGCCCAAGGCCCATTTCCATGTTACCCTTACTCCCTTGGATGAGCTTTCTCCAAGGGGAGCGGAACGAGTCGAGCTGATGTTTTCCGCAAACGCGGGGGAGGCGGAAAAGCCCCTTTCAAAGGTGGCCTCAGGCGGTGAGCTTTCACGAGTGGCGCTGGCCGTAAAGGCAGTTGCCGCGGAAAAGGAGACCTCTGTACCAAGTATGGTATTTGATGAAATTGATACAGGAATTGGTGGGCGGACAGCGCAAATGGTGGCTGAGCGCATAGCAATGGTGGCCCGTTGGCGGCAGGTACTATGCATCACACATCTGCCACAGATTGCCTGTATGGCAGACACACATCTCTATATCGCGAAGCAATCTGAGGGCAGTACGACTGCCACTCATGTGCTTAAGCTTTCCGAAACGGAACGTATCAGCGAAATTGCTCGTATGGCTTCCGGAGCCGATGCCACGGCCGCATCTCTGGACAACGCCCGGGAAATGGTACTCCACGCAAAAATCATCAAGACAAAGCATAGGAATAAAGTCTCTTAATTTAGCTGCACATGCTGAAAATGGTAGTTTTTTCATATTGGAGGAAGTAGAATGGACGAGAATCTCATAGAAAAGAAAATTTCCAGTGAAGACGTATTCGACGGAGTTCTTCTCCATGTAAAGCGGGATCAGGTGGAGCTTCCCAATGGCAATACAGCTGTTCGCGAATGGATTCGTCACCCGGGCGCGGCCGCGGTAATTCCCATGCTGCCTAATGGGGATGTGATTCTGGTACGGCAGTACAGATACCCTGTAGAACGTGTTACCTTGGAAGTTCCGGCGGGTAAACTGGATTCCCCGGATGAGGATCCCCTTCTCTGCGCAAAGCGCGAACTGGAGGAGGAGACAGGCTATCATGCGGAAAAATATTGGAAATTGACGACCATCGCTACCACGGTGGGCTTCTCAAATGAATATATTCACCTCTATGCCGCTGAGGGCCTTACTCCTGGTCCTCAGCATCCGGATGATGATGAATTCATCAACGCGGTCAGGGTACCTCTCAGGGAGGCTGTTGAAATGGTGGAGGATGGACGGATATTTGATGCCAAGTCCGTGATATCTATTCTCATGCTTGCTAAAGATGTATTTCATGAAGCAAGATGAAAAATCTTTCGATTTTCATCTGCCCTTACACGAAATCTAAGTTCCCACTGCGCCGTCCCTAAAGGACTAGCTGCGCGTCGCGGCTTGTGCTCACTAAGATTTCATAGTAAACTTACTGGACACATTCTGGTGTCCACACGCCCTTACATGAAAACAGCCAATCAATCTGCGTCCTGCGGACTTGATTTCTTGGGTTTTCATAGTAAAACTGATTTGGAGGGACCTTATGTTTGAATATGGACTATTGGGCATTGTAGTTGGTCTTCCCGGACTTATTATTGCAATGGTTGTACATGAGTATGCGCATGCCCGTGTGGCTGTGGCTCTTGGTGACTTTACCCCGCGGCTTATGGGACGGCTCACCCTTAATCCCATGTCCCACATCGATCCTATCGGCCTTTTGATGCTGATTCTCATACGTTTTGGATGGGCAAAGCCTGTTATAATCAATCCAAATAATTTCAAAAACCCTAAAAGAGACGATATACTGGTATCCCTTGCGGGGCCTGCCGCTAATATAATTACTGCCTTCGCAGCCTATCTTGTCATAGTGTTATTCATCAAACTGGGGTTTGAAATGACCAACGGGACCCAGCAGGTATTATTGCTTATAATGATATTCAACGTCAATTTTGCCATATTTAACCTGATACCGCTGCCGCCCTTGGACGGCTCCCATGTACTCAGACAGCTGCTGCCTTGGGAATATGCTCAAAAGCTTGACGCATTGGAACGCTATAGCTTCCTGATTCTCATAGTGATACTGATGACTCCTATCCTTGGTTGGATTTTTATTCCTGCCCAAAGGTTCATCCTGAGCATATTCGATTTAATCGGTTCATTTTTGCTCTGATTGCGCATATGCAGGATTATAAGATAAAGCTTGATGCCTTTGAGGGGCCAATGGATCTCCTCATGCATCTCATCGACAAGAATAAGATTGACATATATGACATTCCCATTGCCAGCCTTACCCAGCAGTATATGGAGTATCTGGATGAGGCTCATGAGTTCAATATCGAGATAGCCAGTGAATTTCTGGTGATGGCCGCAACACTGCTGCAGATAAAGTCCCGCATGATGCTCCCAAAGCCTCCGAAGGTGGAGGATGAGGATGATACTGACCCCAGGCAGGAACTGGTGACGCGGATCCTTGAATATAGGAGATTCAAGGAGATCAGTGCCGTTCTGGACACCATGGCCCAAAGCGAGGAGCGTTATGTAGCCCGGAAACCTCTGGAGCTTTCCACCCGTCATCTGCCACCTGAAAATATACCACTCAGCCTGCTGCTGGAGGCTTTTCAGACTGTGCTTGAGGTGAAGGCGGAACTAACTATTCCCGACGCCCTTGTCCAGCCGGAGACCTTTCAGGTTAAGGATAAGATGCGTGAGCTCCTGTCCCTCCTAAGCAGAACAGATGGGCGGCTGCTGTTTTCGGAGGCTTTTCGTACCGGCACGCGGGGGGAGCTCATAGCTACTTTCCTTGCCCTGCTTGAGCTTATGAAAAGGGGAATGGTGAGGGTTCGTCAGCCAAGATTATTCGCTGAAATATACATTATCGCGAATACCGGGGGTGAGTGATATAGCAAAGGATACTGCGGTGCTTGAAGCCGTTTTGTTTGCCGCCGGAAATCCTGTTAATGAAAATCAACTTGCCAGAGTTCTTGACGTGCCACCCCAAAAGTTATCTGAGCTGATAGAAAGACTTCAGCATGAACTGGACAGGGGAAAGCGTGGGCTTACCCTTCGACAGGTAGCCGGTGGATGGCAGATAGTGACACGGCCGGAATTTTACCACGTAATTGAAAAACTCTCTGAAGTATCTGAAAAAAAGCTTTCTACTCCGGCTATGGAAACCCTCTCCATAATCGCCTTCAAGCAACCCATTACAAAACAGGAAATAGAGCATATTCGCGGTGTGCGGGTAGAAAGGTCCTTGGCCAGACTACTGGAGCTGGAGCTTGTATGTGAAAAGGGAAGGAAAAAGGTAGTTGGGCACCCAATCCTGTACGGTACGACAGAAACCTTCCTGAAATGCTTTGGGCTAAACGGCTTAGAGGATCTGCCCAGACTGCCAACTCTGGAGGAGGCAAGAGAAGGGCTGGATATTGAGCAGCTCAGTCTGATTGAAGAATTGGAAGCACCCGCGGAGAAGGCGGAAGAGGAACCAAGTGAAAATGGTACCGATGGCGCATCGGAATCGGAGACAGAAACAGAGGAATAATATGTATCCCTGTATACAAGACTTTGGCTTATTGACAGGAAACCTGCTGTTTCGTATAATAATCGCAACAACATACGAAGGGCAACGGTGCCAATGCAGATCGACGAGGATCGGCATTGGCACTTTGCTTTTCAAATGTTGAAGTATACATATCTGTCATAGGCTGGACAAAGGCGTCCTGCAAAAGCAGCTATCATTGCTTTTGCAGGCGCCTTTTTTAGCCAAGGAAGGGTGGTTTCTATGAAAAGGTTGTTTAAAATCCTGGCACTTGCCTCAGGGTTCATGTTATCGGCCTCGGAGGCTTTTGCGGCAGAAGCACAGCCGGGAACGGGAATTGATGCCGGTGATACGGCATGGGTACTTATCAGTGCTGCTTTCGTGTTCCTTATGACTCCGGCATTGGCATTGTTTTACGGCGGCATGGTTCGCAGCAAAAATGTATTATCTACCATAATGCAGAATTTCTTTATTTTGGCAATGATTTCTGTGGAGTTTGTAGTTTTAGGATATACAATGGCCTTTGGCACTGACATAAATGGAATTATCGGTGATTTCAGCAAGCTTGGACTTGCAGGAGTAGGACTAAAGGCGATGGAAGGTACGACCATTCCTGAGCTGGCTTTTATTGCATTCCAGTGTATGTTCGCTGCCCTTACCCCGGCGCTCATTACCGGAGCCTTCGCGGAGCGTATGAGATTTGGAGGTTTTGCGCTCCTTATGCTACTGTGGGCAGTACTCATCTACAACCCTATGGCTCATTGGGTATGGGGCGGCGGCTTTCTAGCGCAGCTTGGTGCCCTTGACTTCGCGGGTGGTCTTGTTATACACATTCTTTCCGGAGTCTCCGGCCTCACCATCTGCCTGCTTTTAGGGAAAAGACGTGGCTATGGTAAATCAGCGATGGTTCCTCACAATCTTCCTATGACAGTATTGGGAGCAGCGCTCCTATGGTTTGGATGGTTCGGTTTCAATGCCGGAAGCGCCCTTGGCGCGAATGATTTGGCTGCAAATGCCTTCGTTGTGACACAGGCTGCTGCGGCGGCAGGTGTTCTTGGATGGGTAATTCCCGAATGGCTCATTACCGGCAAGCCCACTGTTCTCGGCGCGGTTTCAGGCTCTATAGCAGGCCTTGTGGCTATCACTCCGGCTGCCGGATTTGTTGAGACTATGCCTGCCATTGCCATCGGCGTAATCGGTGGCGCCGTGTGTTATGGTGCCGTTGCTTTCCTGAAGGAAAAGCTGGGCTATGATGACTCCCTTGATGCCTTTGGCATCCATGGAATTGGCGGAACCTGGGGTTCCATCGCAACCGGACTATGGGCAACGACTTCAGTTAATCCCGCGGGCGCTAACGGTCTGTTCTACGGCGAAACCAATTTGATTACAGCGCAGTTGATTTCTGTTGCTGTGGCTTACGGCCTTGCCATTGTGGGTTCCTATGTTCTATATAATCTGGTAAACTACTTCACCGATATACGTGCGGACGAAACAGAGGAAATTGCCGGACTGGATATCGTGGAGCACGGAGAGCGCGGCTATGCGGCGGCTGTATTCACGGGAGCGCCCTCCTTCGAGACTCCCGAAGAGTCCATTGTGCTGCAGCACAATGCAAAAACAGTGTGGTGAAAAACTTCGCTGAATTGAAATGTGGAGGCGTTAAGAATGAGCATTACTAAAATAGAGATTATTACCAGACCCAATAAATTGGAAGAGTTAAAAGAAGCGCTCAATTCCATAGGTGTATTGGGCATGACCGTGAGTCAGGTATACGGCTGCGGTCTTCAGAAGGGACATAAGGAAGTATACAGGGGACGGTCATACGACGTAAATCTGGTTCCCAAGGTTAAGGTGGAAACGGTTGTTTGTGAGATTCCAGTGGAAAGGGTTCTGGAAACAGCGCAGAGGGTTCTTCGTACCGGAAAGATGGGGGATGGAAAGATTTTTGTGTACGAGCTATCCAATGCGGTAAGAATACGGACAGGACAGACAGGTGACGATGCTATCAAGGACATTCCCGGGGAGGAGCCGGAGAAGTGACGTTAAGAATAGAAATTTTCTGTTAAAAGTCAAAAATTGCCTCTATATGCTGTTAGGGGCAATTTTGGCGTTGTTCTAAATATTGCCACCTTTTTCTAACTATGGTATAATTCTATACTAGATATATAGAATTATTATTCTTTTCAATCTATCTAGGAGGGATTGTGATGAAATTTTCTTGGAAAAAGGCGTTGACCGCCGGACTTGCAGTCGTTATGTCTGCTGCGTTGCTTGTTGGCTGTGGCGGAGGAGACAAGCAGGCTGCTGATAAGAAATTTATAAACATTGCGACCGGCGGTACGGCAGGAACCTACTATCCCATTGGCGGAGCGATGGCAGAAATCCTGAACAAGGAAATTCCGGGGATGAATGCAAGCGCACAGAGTACTGGTGCTTCAGTATCCAATGTCAACATGCTCCATGATGAACAGGTTGACATGGCTATCATCCAGAATGATATTGCCTTCTACGCGGCAAACGGGACTGAAATGTTCAAGGACAAAGACGTTAAGAACATTCGGGGAATAGCCACGCTTTATCCGGAAACCTGCCAGTTCGTAACATTGGAATCCTCCGGTATAAAGACTATGGCTGATGTTAAGGGCAAGCGTGTTGCTGTTGGCGCGGCCGGAAGCGGTGTAGAGGCGAATGTCCGCCAGATTCTGGAGCTTTACGGAATCACTTACGACGATATCACTGTGCAGTACCTTTCCTTCGCGGAGGGCGCGAGTGCCTTGAAGGACGGCAATGTCGACGTTGCCTGCCTGACAGCAGGCTATCCTACAGCGGCTGTACAGGATGTGTGCTCCCAGAACAAGGTGCGTCTGCTCCCCGTTGATGCGGATAAGGCAGATGAGCTCATTGCCAAGTACCCCTTCTACACAAAGACTGTGATTCCCGCAGGTACATATCAGGGCTTTGATGAGTCTGTTCCCGCGGTATCTGTTATGGCTATGCTGGTCGCGACTGACAAGGTTGACGACAAACTTGGATATGATATCACGAAGGCCATATTCTCGAATCTTGATCGCATTCAGGCCGCACATTCTGTCGGCAAGCTTATCAGGAAGGAAGGCGCCCTTAGCGGTATGCCTCTCAAGATGAATGCCGGCGCGGAGAAGTTCTTCAAAGAGTAACAGTTTTACATAATCAATGGGATCAATGGACGTTGTGTCGGTTTTCATCGGTTAGACGATAAACTGGTGCGACGTCCATTTTATTGTAATTATGAAAAAATTTTTAAATTGGTACTGTGGATATATTTTTTTAACCTTTTTATTGATATTAAGCTTGTTCTTTATTCCGTGTCTATGCCTTATAGGAGAGGGACAACTTATCGCAGCCGCTCCGGCTATTCCCGGAACGAGGTTCACTATCTGTTTTATTCATTCTGTGCAGAAAACACCGGTGCGTGAGAATCTCTGTCTTGAGGATAATGGCTTCCGGCTGGATTCCACTGAATACAAGTCCTTTGGCGTGGGACTGCCATTCCTGGAGTCGGAAGGGGCCTTCCGTAGAGAAGGGGAGTTTTTCATAATGGATCACATGGATCGTCATTTTGAACAGCTCAGTCTTAGAACAGGGGTAGGCACAGAGCTCAGGGTCATGCTCAATGGCAGGGAATATCGCCTATATGAGATGTTTCCGCCGGGAACCAGAATCGATATCTTGACAGTTCCGTTTTATAAAGTATTATATCTAATGTATGTTAAATCATAAGCAAATCTGTAAATGAAAGGAGTGATTTCGATGCAGGAAAAAACCGACGCAAAGCTGGCTGAGGAAGTTTTGAAGAAGTACGACAATGAATCCGATACTATGCAGTATACGGGATTATTTGCAAAATTCGTTTCGGCGCTGGCCATTACTTTTTCAGTTTTCCAGCTTTATACCGCGATTTTCGGAGTCTTGGACGCGCAATTGCAGCGGGCTGTTCATCTTGGTTTTGGTCTGGCGCTATCATATCTGCTTTATCCCACAAGAAAATCCTGGTCGCGTTCAAAGGTACATCCCTTCGATGTACTGCTTGCCGTATTGGGGGCAGCAGCTCCGGCATACATTGTCTATGAGTATCAGGAGCTGGTTCTCAGGGCCGGCATTTCAAGCGATACCGATATCGCGATAGGATTGCTGGGTATAGTTCTTGTTATCGAGGCGGCACGAAGGGTCGTTGGCATTCCAATGGTGTGCGTGGTATTGTTTTTCCTGTGCTACGCATTTGCCGGTCCCTATATGCCGGGCGTGTTGGCTCACAGGGGATTAACGGTAGGGCAGTTGGTGGGACATCTGTATTACACTACCGAGGGTATATTCGGAATCCCATTAGGAGTTTCTTCAACATTTATATTCCTGTTCATCCTGTTTGGCGCTTATTTGGAATCTACGGGATTGGGAAAGTTTTTCATAGATTTGGCAAATGCCATAGCAGGATGGGCCAGCGGAGGTCCCGCGAAGGTGGCTGTGCTTTCCAGTGGGCTGATGGGGACCGTATCAGGCAGCTCAGTGGCGAATGTGGTGGGTACAGGCAGTCTTACTATTCCCATGATGAAGAAGCTGGGCTATCACAAGAATTTTGCCGGAGCTGTTGAGGCAGCGGCATCCACAGGCGGCCAGCTCATGCCCCCTGTTATGGGCGCGGCAGCCTTTCTTATGGCTGAGTTCGTGGGAGTACCATACATAGAAATCGTAAAAGCAGCGGTCATTCCGGCATTCCTGTACTTTGCGGGAGTGTGGCTGGGTGTTCACTTTGAGGCGAAACGCAACAACTTGAAGGGCATACCCAGGGACCAGCTTCCAAAGATATGGGTAATCCTCAGGGACAGAGGACATCTTGCTATCCCGCTGGTGGTGATAGTCTACCTTCTGGTCTCCGGTTATACGCCCATGAGAGCTGCCCTTGTGGCAATATTCCTCTCAATAATTGTTTCTTCACTGCGCAAAGCAACCCGAATGAAGCCGATAGAGGTGGTAAAAGGGCTGGAAAATGGCGCGCGAAACGTACTTGGAGTTCTGGTGGCCTGCGCGGCCGCGGGTATTATAATAGGCGTTGTCACCAAGACAGGCGTTGGTCTTAAGCTGGCCTCCGGACTGCTGGAGCTTTCAGGCGGCCTGCTGCTTCCCAGCATGTTCTTCACGATGATTACCGCCATTATTCTGGGCATGGGTGTTCCTACAACGGCAAACTACGTAATAACCTCTACGATCGCGGCCCCTGCCCTTATACAGCTTGGCATACCTGTATTGGCCGCCCACATGTTTGTGTTTTATTTCGGTATCATAGCGGATGTAACCCCGCCGGTAGCCCTTGCGGCCTACGCCGGGTCGGGTATAAGCGGAGGAAATGCTCTAAGGACAGGTGTCAATGCGTCAAAGCTTGCGATTGCCGCGTTCATCATCCCGTATATGTTCGTAATGTCTCCGGAGCTTTTGATGATTGACGCTACAGCAGGCGGCCTCATCATATCGGTCGCGACGGCTCTAGTGGGTATGGTAGCTCTAAGCGCTTCACTGATTGGTTACCTGGCTGATCATGCGACAGGATTGGAACGTATAGTGCTATTTGTTGGCGGACTCTTGATGATAAAGCCTGGGTTTGTAACTGATGTCATAGGCATAGTGGTTTTTGCCGTGATTATAATGCTGCAGCTTCGCAGGAAGAAAAAAACAAGAGGTTGGATATGAAATACTTGGAAAAATTGGCAGGGATTTCTGTTCTTTCTTTGGTATTCGCGGGTTTTGGCATAAATACGGCTGAAATGGCTAAGGTTCCGGCAAATGCTCCGGAAATACAGTATTTTGGACGTTGGAATGTACAGGATGAGGTATACCAAACCGGACAGGGCGCCACATATATTAAGGCAAATTTCAGCGGCACAAGTCTGAAGGCAGACTTGACAGGTGAAAAGATTTGGTGGCGTGTCAGCATAGATGGAGGCGAATTCCGCCCATTCAAGGCTGTGGGGGATGATACTGTGCTGGCGGAAAATCTTTCAGAGGGTGAGCATAGTGTCCTTTTGGTTCGCTCAACGGAAGGTGAAGCAGGAATCGGCGAGTTTAGGGGCTTTACGCTGGAGGATGGAGAATCGCTATGCCAACCGTCTCCAATGAAGACTCGCAGGCTTGAATTTGTCGGCGATTCCATCACGGCAGGTGCCATGAACCTGGGTGCCTACGATGGAAATAATTACTATGACGTTCAAGATGGGTATATGGCTTATGGCCCCCAGTTGGCAAGAAAACTGGATGCCGATTTTAGTATCGTTGCAAGGTCAGGGGAAGGCATCATACATAACTATAACGAAGAATGGCCTCCCACGGGAATACATATGGGCGACCGTTATGGCTGGGCCTTCTGCTACAAGGTTCGTGTGGATGACCCTGTGCTTTGGGATACCGCGAACTACCCGGTGGATGCCGTGATAGTTTCCATTGGAACAAATGATTTTTCTGGCAAGCAGAAACCAAAGCTTGTGGATTTCAAAGCCAGCTATAAGAAGCTCTTGGATATTATCCGATCCCAAAACCCCAATAAACCCATAATATGCATAGAGCCCGTTCCCGCGTCTGTTGGAGCTAAGGTACGCAAATCAATTGAGCAGGCAGTAAATGAAATGCTTAAGGATGGATATGAGAAAATATATTTCATTCCCCTTAACGAACCTTCGCCTTTGCTGAAGGAAGAGGATTTCAGAAACGACAATACCCATCCAACAGTCGAGGGAGCTGCTAAACTCGCAAATTACCTTGAGCCCATAGTGGCCAGGCTTTTGGGATGGAAATGATTGCCTCTTCCTTAGGTTTGTACTGTGAAATATCAACGGTATTAATCCGCGATAGGGAGCAGTTCTTTCGGAGAAAAGTTCAGAAAAATTCAGATTTCGTGTGATAACTCGGTTCAAAACACTGTTTTGCGCCGAGTTTTTTATTGAATCTCCTTCCATATTTGTGGTACAATGATACGCGGAAAAAATAAAGGAGGACTTCGATGGAGAATCAAGCGCCTGCAACCAGGAAGAAGAAAAGGGCCAAACGCGGTGGGAGTACCCTGCGCCGTATCTTCTTGGGTTTTATAATTCTGATTCTTGTTATGGCTACGGGTATAGGCTGTGGTTTCCTTACAGCCAGCATGAATACTAAGCCCGATATCGCAGAGGATATTCGGCCTCCGGCTTCTTCCCATATATATGACATAGACGGAAAGGAAATAGCAATCGTCCATGCTGCGGAAAACAGGGATCCTGTTAAAATCAATCAGATCCCCGCTGATTTGCAGCACGCTTTTATAGCAGTAGAGGACAACCGTTTTTATGAGCATTCCGGGATAGATGTCCGGGGCATTTTGCGCGCGCTTTGGGCCAATGTCTCAGGGCGTACCATATCAGAGGGCGGCTCTACAATCACCCAGCAGCTTGCAAAGAATGCCTATCTGACCCAGGATCGTACCCTCAAACGGAAAATGCAGGAAGTATTCCTTGCGTTACAGTTGGAGCGGCAATATACCAAGCAGGAAATCCTGGAGATGTACCTTAACCAGATTTATTTCGGTCAGGGCGCATATGGAGTACAGGCCGCGGCCAAGACCTACTTCGGTAAAAATGTGGAGGATCTAAGCCTTAATGAATGCGCGATGCTTGCCGGCATACCCAAAAGCCCAAACTACTATTCCCCCTTCAACAATCTAAAGGCTGCCCAGGAACGCAAGGCAACCGTGCTGGATCAGATGGCGAAATACCATTACATAACCCAGCCCACTGCAGACTCTACCGCGAAAGCTGACGTGGTTCTTGCTCCCGCGTCGAAACCGGAAGGCCCATCATCAGCTTCTTATTTCATCGATTATGTAACTCAGATTTTGGTTGACCATTATGGAGCAGACGCGGTATATAAGGATGGCCTTAAAATCTACACCACCATTGACATGGATATGCAGCGTGCCGCGGAAGCAACGATAGATAATATCCTTCCTGATTATGGCGCGGATGGCAATGGTATCATGCAGCCTCAAATGGCTTTGGTGTCCATTGATCCACATACAGGGTACATAAAGGCAATGGTTGGCGGACGTGGCACAGACCAGTTCAACCGTGCGACTATGGCGGAGCGTCAGCCCGGTTCTGCTTTCAAGCCCTTCGTTTTCATTGCCGCGTTGGAGAATGATTTCAGTCCCTCTACCATTATTGATGACAGCCCCATAACCATAGGGGACTGGTCACCTCAGAATGACAGCAGACGCTTCAGCGGAAAGGTTACCATGCGTACTGTGGCAACCTACTCCATGAATGTTCCCACAGTCAAGATAGCTCAGAAATTGGGTATGGACAAGCCCATATACTATGCGCAGGAAATGGGTATAACCACCTTTGTTTTGGATGGGCCCACGAATGACAGGAATTTGTCATCAGCTCTGGGTGGACTGACAAAGGGAGTAACACCTCTTGAACTTACAAGTGCCTATGGGACATTTGCCAATAATGGAGTTCATGTTGACCCAATAGCAATCATCAAGGTTCTTGACAGGAACGGGAAGATTATAGAGCAGGCTGAGCCTCAGGAACACAGTGTAGTCAGCGCGGAAAGCGCCGCGGCATTGACAAGCATGCTGCAGGATGTAATTACCAGTGGCACCGGAACCCGGGCCAATATAGGTCGTCCGGCGGCCGGAAAAACAGGAACCACCAGTGATTACCATGATGCGTGGTTTGTTGGATATACACCTGATCTGGTCACCGGTGTTTGGGTTGGAGACGATAATAACAATTCACTTGATGGTATGGGAGGGGGCACTGTTCCCGCAACCATTTGGAGAAGCTTTATGGAGAGCGCAGTCGCTAATATGCCTGTGCGGCAGTTTGAAGGCTACTATGGCGGCGGAGGAGTTTCAGAGCTGAGGAGTGAAAATTCCACAGGCTCCAGAAGTGAAAATGCAGAGTCAGAACAAGAGTCAAGGCATTCTGAGCCTAAAAGAGATCATTATGAGGCTCCCGCGCATCAATCTCATCGTGCAGCGGAACCTGAGGCTCCGCAACCGGCACAGCCTGAGCCTGTACGGTCTGAACCCGTTGCTCCTGCTCCGGCACCTGCCGCGCCTGAACCATCAGGCGGCGGTGGCGGAGCAGCGCCTACACCGGGCGGTGGCGGCGGTAAGAGCAGGAATTAGCAGAAAGGAAGAGTTTGTTGGACAGTATTTTTGACATTTTAAAAGAACGGGGATTTATCGCCCAATGTACCAATGAAGATGAAGTTCGCAAGCTGTTGGATGAGGGTTCCGTTACCTTCTACATTGGCTTCGATCCGACTGCAGATAGCCTGCACGCAGGGCATTTCCTTGCGCTTATGGCAATGGCCCACATGCAGAGGGCAGGGCATCGCCCCATCTGCCTTGTCGGGGGTGGCACGGGAACAGTCGGGGATCCCTCGGGCCGTACCGACATGAGAAAGGTCATGACCGATGAAATCATCGAGCATAACTGCAACTGCTTCAAGAAACAAATAGGCCGATTCATAGATTTTAGTGACAGCAAAGCCATTATGGTGAACAACGGGGACTGGTTGAGAAAGCTCAATTACATAGATCTCCTGAGAGAGGTAGGCGCCCATTTCACCGTTAACCGCATGCTGGCAGCAGAGTGTTATAAGGCTCGATGGGATAAGGGGCTTACTTTCCTTGAATTTAACTATATGGTAATGCAGGCCTATGATTTCTATAAGCTTAACCAGATGCATGGCTGTGTCCTTCAGATGGGCGGCGATGATCAATGGTCAAATATCATAGCCGGTGTTGAGTTGGTACGCCGTAAAGAATCCAAGCCTTGCTATGGGCTTACAATCAATCTTCTTACCAAGAGCGATGGCCAGAAGATGGGCAAGACAGCAGGTGGCGCACTGTGGCTGGATGCGGAGAAGACCTCTCCCTATGACTTCTACCAGTACTGGCG